>NC_009668.1:1605000-1895911 GCF_000017405.1 Brucella anthropi ATCC 49188 | reverse complement strand
TGCAATCTATACGACCTTCTTGGGCAAAAGGAATTATGGTAGATTGCAACTCACCGTGCAACTGCACAACAAAATGGCACCGCCAACGGATATGCCCCGCTTACCCCTGTCGGCCACTTTCTATGATGTCGAGTCGCATAGGTAATATATTGAAAAAATTAGCGGTTATGGAAAATACTAAAGCTAAATCCGCCTTAGATTTCGTCTGGCTGACAATGGTTTTCGCTGTTCTGGGAAGGGTATGTGGCGCGTCACGATGCATCGATCTAACAGCGCAGGAGCAATCTCTTTAACGATTCCGATGCTAACCCGATTTGGTTAAGAAATCTATCCCCCAGAGATGAAAAGCCCCCACAGACTGAAAGATGGGAGGCGCTGGTTTGCACCATCGTGGGAGAAAGGCCGTGGTCATTGAAACCAGTGATCGGAAGCCGAAAAACGAGCTCGACATCAAAATTGGAACCGAGCCGTAACGAATCCGGTCTCTAACTTTCAGAAAAAAATTCACTGCCCCTCCCCTCTTCGAGCTTCCGTCGTTAGATCGCCGGAGCCACCGGCGCACCTTCTATCGTTCCGCAATTGCGCGTTTCGTATTCGCTCCGTCGCATCTGCAGGAGGTCATGTGAAGCGGGCCGGAATAAAGCCGTTAGCGAAATCATCCCGTCATAAATTGAGTATGTCGTACTCCTTGCAGCTTCCAGCGGCGGTTATCGGCCTGGTCAAAGACTATTCAAGACAAACCTCAGCACGGGAAAAGCGCAGAAGGCATGCCTCGCTCCCAACAACAAACGCGTTGGTAACGCCTCATATTTCCGCTCAGTATAACCTGTCTTTTCTCGAGCTAGGATCCGAGCTGAACCACCCCGCACCGACGGGTTCAAGCAGTGCCAATTTATCATTTCGGCGTCGGAATGATGCTTGATAAGCTGCACCTTCAGAGAATCAGCCCGGTGCCTCCAACAACGGGAAAGCTGCCTCATTCCCATGTGGAAACAGACTCTTCTCAATTGAAATCTTCAGATGAAGGAGGCCTCTGAATCATAGACTGCCGTCTAAAATCAATATTATCATACAAAAACAAATAGATAGACCAACTTCAGCCGAATCGATAAAATTTTGTTTAGTTTTACTCTCGGCGCTAACTCTTTGTTAATTCGGTCGCCTCTTGCGATAGAATAAGAATCGGACATAATGACGGTATTTAGGCGGTATTAGTTCCAGTGCCGTCACTAGGGATCCCAAGTAAATGAATATCGCAAATCCAGCAGCAGCTTTGTCGTTTGACGACATGATACTATCGCAAGGGCGCGAGATTTCTCGCAAGCTCAATCTGCTGCGTCACGAAAACTTTCCGCCAGATGCGCGCAAGAATATGCTGCGCCAGTTTTCGATGGCCGAGGCTGCGTACTTCCTTGGTGTCTCCCCCAGCAATCTCAAGAAACTACATCTGGAAGGTAAAGGTGTCGAGCCGACCATTCTGACAGGTGGCCGTCGCGCCTATAGTGTCGAACAGATTCAGGAGCTGCGCCAGTGGCTTGACCAGAATGGTCGCGCTGAGGTGAAGCGCTACGTTCCGCATCGTCGCGGCAATGAGAAGCTTCAGGTCATCGGCGTCGTCAATTTCAAGGGCGGCTCGGGCAAGACGACAACGGCTGCACATCTGGCGCAACACATGGCCCTGACCGGTCATCGCGTACTTGCAATCGATCTCGACCCGCAGGCTTCGCTATCGGCTCTGCATGGCATTCAGCCGGAGCTCGATGAGTTTCCGTCGCTCTATGAAGCCATTCGTTACGATTCCGAAAGGAAGTCTATCCGTGAGGTCATTCGCCGGACGAATTTCCCCGGCCTCGATATTATTCCAGCCATGCTGGAGCTGCAGGAATATGAATATGATACGCCGCTTGCCATGCAGAATGGCGGCGAGGGTAAGACTTTCTGGAACCGCATCGCGCAGGCTCTCGCCGATGTGGATGGTGACTATGATGTGGTAGTCATCGACTGCCCTCCCCAGCTCGGCTATCTGACGCTGACGGCGCTATCTGCCGCAACATCCGTCCTGATTACCGTTCACCCGCAGATGCTCGACCTGATGTCCATGTCGCAATTCCTCCTGATGCTCGGCGACATTCTGAAGACCGTTCGTCAGGCAGGTGGTGCGGTGCAACTCGACTGGTTCCGCTATCTGATTACCCGTTACGAGCCGACCGACGTTCCGCAGGCGCAGATGGTCGGTTTTATGCAGAGCATGCTCGCCTCGCACATGCTGAAGCACCAGATGTTGAAATCAACCGCGATTTCGGATGCTGGTCTGACCAAGCAGACGCTTTACGAGGTCGAGCGTTCATCGATGAATCGCGGCACCTATGATCGCGCCATGGAAGCCATGGAAGCGGTTAACGCTGAAATTCGCGGCCTCATTCACGAGGCATGGGGGCGTTAGACTGCCGTCTAAAGCGGCGAATATTGAATAAAATCAGGTCTCTGACCGGTTTGAGGACATGAGAATGGCAAGAAAGAACATCTTCGAAAGCGTTATGCGAGACGAACCGGCGGCCGAACAAGCCTCACAGTCGGTCGAAAACGTATCGCGCCGGTTCGGTGCCGCCAAGTCTCTGTCCGCTTCGATTGACGAGCTGGCAAAGCAGGCAGCCCAGAAGCTTGATGGCGAAGCCATTATCGAGCTTGATCCCGCCAATCTTGATGTCTCCTTCGTGGCGGACCGTCTGCCTGAAACGGATGACGAAGAATATCGGGAACTTCTGGAAGCCATTCGCGAACGTGGTCAGGACAGTCCTATTCTCGTTCGTCCGCATCCCAAGACCAGCGATCGCTATATGATCGTTTTCGGCCATCGGCGCGCGCGGGTTGCCAGAGAGCTTGGCATCAAGGTCAAAGCCGTCATCAAGCCCCTCGCCGATCTGGAACATATTCTGAGCCAGGGCCAGGAAAACTCGGCGCGCGCCAATTTGAGCTTCATTGAGCGTGTTTTCTTTGCGGCGCGTCTGGAAGCGCTTGGTTTTGAGCGTGAAGCCATACAGGCAGCATTGACAGTCGATTACCAGACCTTGTCGAAGATGCTGACCATTCCGAAGGCTATTCCGGAACATATTCTTCTGGCTATCGGTCCGGCCAAGGGCATTGGTCGTGACCGCTGGTTGGAACTGCGGAAACTGATCGAGATCCCGGGCAGAAAAGATGCTGCAGAAGAGCTTCTGGTGACATCAGCATTTTCAAACGCGACGTCCGTTGATCGTTTTGAGCAGCTTTACGGCTATCTGAAAGGCGGCAAGCAGAAGAAGCCTGTTACCAAGGCGGCTCTGCGTCCTGGCACCAGCTGGACAGCTTCTGACAAGACGGTCAGCGCAGTTATCAAACAGAATGGCAAATCGGCTACATTGGCGCTCAGTGCAGCCAACGGGCCTCGTTTTGCCGATTGGCTTTCTCGTAATCTGGATGAACTTTATGCGTCGTTCCAGAGCGAGGAGAAGTAAGTAAGCGTAACGAACGGCGGCGGTTGCCACGGTTCGACTGTGTAGAGCATGTCTCCCGAAAGTGGGAACCGGTTTCGGGGTGAAGACATGCGTAGAACAAAGAAATAGAGCATTTCCAGTGCGTTCAAACAAACAGGAAATGCTCTAGCGTTCAATAGTAAGTGTGTTTGCGTCGAAACTGTTCAGGAAGAGGAACGAGACAGCAAAAGAAAAAGGCCCCCAAACGTCGCCGTGTGGAAGCCCTTCTCATTGGTTTAGCAGCTAGAGAATCGCAAATCCACGAATCACTGTCAAGTGTAATTAGCGTCATTTCGGCGGGTGGATTTCTTTTGCCTTGTGGAAGGTGAAAGAAAATGGAGATTCAATTGGCCTCGACGCCGTTTGGCAGTCGAAGGATGACGCTTGCCTTGTTGGCAAGTCAACAGAACACACAGCAAATCGCACCGGGAACGGTTGCCGATAAGTGGCAACTACATCGCTGGCTGTGCGAAGCAAAGACGCAGTTCGGCCTGAATGATCGTTCTCTGGCGGTTCTTTCAGCCCTGTTGTCATTCTATCCGGAAACGGAACTGAATGCGCAGAACAGCCTGATCGTGTTCCCGTCCAACAAGCAACTGGCATTGCGAGCCCATGGCATGGCCGATGCAACCTTGCGCCGTCATCTGGCAGCGCTGGTCGATAGCGGTTTCATCCATCGTCAGGACAGCCCGAATGGTAAGCGCTATGCACGCCGTGCCAAAAGTGGAGACGTGCAGATTGCATTCGGCTTTTCACTGACACCGCTGCTGGCACGTGCTTGTGAACTGGAAGCGGCAGCAGAGCAGGTGAGGGCAGAAAAGACGGCGTTGCGTGAAATGCGCGAACGCCTGACATTGCTGCGCCGTGACATTACCAAGCTTATCGAATTCGCCGCACTGGAAGAACTGGCCGGAGACTGGGAAGACATCCATCATCGTTTCCGCCTGATTGTCGACAGCATTCCGCGTCGTGCAGACTATGAAGAACTGGCGGCTCTGGTCGAATCCATGCAGTACATTCGTACAGAAATCGATAACGCGTTGAAAATTCATGAAAATGTTCAAAATTTGCGCGCCAATGAATCTCAAAATGAGCGGCAGCAAATTGAATCGAATCCAGATTCCCATTTTGAAAAGGCAACGCCTGAATTTATCGATCAGCGCATCAATGAAATCACCAGCGCTCCGTTTGAACCCACGGTTTCGCTCGACATGGTGCTCCGTTCCTGTCCCGAGATCACGGCCTATGCGATTTCATCCATCCGACATTGGCAGGATTTGGCCAATACAGCAGAGAAAGTACGCTCTTTCCTCGGGATCGATGGAAAGCTCTATGATCTCGCAAAGAAAACGCTGGGAACTCACAATACATCGATCGTGATCGCTTATATCCTGCAGCGCTATGAGCAAATCCAGTCCGCTGGCGGCTATTTGCGAATTCTGACGGAAAAGGCTGCCAACGGTTCGTTCTCGATCAGACCAATGCTTATGGCTGCCCTGAATGGACAAAGTCGTTAACCATAAAGCCCAGTCAGCGTGACAAAACCAAACGGCTAATTAGGTTTCGTATCGTTCATGAAGTTCAAGGAGATCAAGCTATCCAGTGTAGGCCGGAAAACAGACACGGCAATTGCGGTTAAGACTATACAGCTCGCGACGAATTGCGCTTTGAAGCTTTATGTGGCTGCTAGGTCTGGTCTTAGTCCAATGCCTGAAAGCGGCGACGGCGTGAACGGCGGCGAGGGCGCAAAGTGTTTAGGTCTTGTTTTTGATCAACCTTATGACGCGGGGGAGGCGAAAGAAGGCGCATGATGAAGAGGATGCAGCACCCGATGGTGAATATCCAGAATATCTCATCGGTGAGATCGTTGATCATGACGCAATCCAGAGCAAACCGCTTGTCCGTTTCCGTGACGCGCGAAACAATATCCCGAGATCAATACCGTCTTGCGAAACCAGGGCCAAGTCACGAAGGCGTGCTTTATCGCCGCGCCGTTGGTATCGCGACATTGCGCTCCTGTGGATGGCTGGCAGGCGCTGGTCGCGAACTTCGCACCGATCTGCGATAGGTTGGTCATGCTGCCTTTTTCAATCCATTGTTCCGGCCCGATCCTCGCGGCTGAATTCCCAGACAGGCAAAACATCCTGAGCTGGTCTCTGACACGTCCGGGGTTCGTTTCGGCGTGCTCCGTCGCCTGGCTGGAAGTACGCAATGACGATCTGACGTTGGAAGTGGACCCGGTGCTTATGCTGCAGGAGAAACTGGCCGAAGCCGGTTACGGCGGAGCGGTGCAGATGATGACATCGCGTAGCGTACAGAAGCACCATGTTGCGACGCGACGCTCCGGCGAAACGCATGCCGCCTGTCTTGCCACTGTCGGCCTGTCGAATGCGGGAAGGGTGGGGGAACTCACACAGATGAAGATGCCCGTTGGAACGATCAATCTTCTGGTCCACATCGACAAACCATTGTCGGTCGCAGCCCATATAGAGGCAATGTCGATTGCTGCCGAGGCCCGCACCACTGCCATTATCGAACTCGGCCTAATTGTCGGCGGTAGAGCTGCAACAGGGACTGGAACGGATTGCATCGCCGTTTCCGCTCCACACGGGCAGGCGGGAGAGGCAGCATCATATGCGGGCTTGCATACGGATATCGGCGCCGCCCCCGGTGGTGCGGTTTATGACGCGGTGTCCGAAGGCGGCAGGCTCTGGATGAAAGAGCAGGGTTTTTAATCGGTCAGGCTTCGGCTGCTGCCCCTTTCGGCTTCAGGCGCAGGATAAGCGGAACCAGAACAAGAGCGACGATCGGGAAGACCAGCCAGTTGATGGTTTCCCAGCCTGACGAATGCAGCAGCGACCCTGCAAAGAACGAAGCGCAGGCCACTGTACCAAACATGATGAAATCATTGGCGCCCTGCGCCTTGCCGCGTTCAGCCGGCGTGTGGCAGTCGGTCACCATGGCAGTCGCGCCAATAAAGCCGAAATTCCAGCCGATACCGAGGAAGATCAGCGCACCCCAGAAATGACCGACATCAAAGCCGCCCAATGCAATAATGGCGGAGAACGCGATCAAAACCAGACCGAGCGCGGTGATCTTTTCCTTGCCGAAACGGGTGATGAGCTTTCCGGTGAAGAAGCTTGGCGCGAACATGGCAAGCACATGCCACTGGATGCCAAGGGCCGCATGATCGACGGAATGGCCATGGCCGACCATGGCGATGGGCGCTGCCGTCATCACGAAAGTCATCAGCGCATAGGAACAGACGCCAGCAGCCACGGAAAGGATGAAGCGCGGTGAACGGAGAATTTCGCCCAGCGGGCGGCCTGTATCATGGATAGCGTTCGGATCTTTCCGGACCTTCGGTGCGCGCAGCATGAAAAGGACGGGGAGGGCGAGAAGCCCAAGAACAGCCTGGCTGAGGAAACTGCCAGCAAACATCGCATCCGGAATGGTATCGCGTGTCCAGATGACGAGCTGTGGCCCGACGATTGCCGCAACGAGCCCACCCACCATGACCCATGATATGGCGCGCGCCTTCATGTCGCCCGTTGCCGCATCGGTCGCGGCAAAGCGATAGCTCTGGACATAAGAGGCGTAGAAACCGGCAGTCAGCGTTCCGAGACAGAAGATGAGGAAGGAGGCGGCAAAAATACCTGCGGCTGCGATCACACCTGCCGCAGCGCCGACAAGCGCGCCCAGCATATAGGCATTGCGGCGTCCGAACTGGCGCATGAAGAAAGCGGCAGGCAGTGTGCCAAGCGCAAGGCCGAGATTGAACAGGCTGACGGGCAGCGTGACGAGTGCTGGATCGGAAGACAGTTTCTGGCCCACCAGACCGCCAAGCGAAATCACGATAGGCGGGCTGGAAGCGCCCAGTGCCTGTGCAATTGTCAGGATAACAATATTGCGTCGTGCAGCCGTCGCGTCGGTCATAATCAACCCCTCAATCGATAAACCGGGATGGTTTTATCTGAAAGCGCATTTACCGGCAAAATTATTCTACAGCTGGTTAGAACATTTTCTGGCCGGGTCAGCTATTCCGTTTCAAACGATGAGATGGATGTGACGACGCATCCGGGTTTAAGAGGATATTTGGCAATTAGCCCATAATATTATTCGTCCAGTGCTCCGATAGAGACATTGCAGGCGGTATTGACGCCATGATCGTCAGCGTATTGAAAGTAAATTGTACCATTCATCGTGGGCAGAGGGCCGCTATGTGGCGGTTTTGATCGCCCAACATAATCTGTTGAGAAGCCAGCTTCATATGTGCCATCCGGCTTTGTAACTATAATGCTTTCGTCAATACCGAACTGCGCAGTTAAAAGCTCTATCGAATTATCGGAATATATATTTACCTCTCCGGAAAAACCTTGTCCGTTATTGGTTAGTGTCACCAAAACATACTCGTGATCATCGCCATTCATGACCAAGAATCCGGGTTTCAACGAGATTTCGATAGCCATTCTTCACCTATATACTTGTTGAAGAGCGAATATATCTCAAATCTGGAATGAAATTATACTGACAGAGTAGGCAGAGTTGGGCTGCTGGTCTATCAGTTTGAATAATTATCGCATCAGCGAGCGCGTCTTCACTCATACAAAACCTGAGCGGACAACAGAGACGCAACCATGCAGGCCCGCGATGCATGTGGGAATCCAATTTGGACAGCTCGATGTCGTCCGGCTGTCATCTAGTGCTTCTAATTTGCAACTCCACAATTCGATAGGGAGCCAGCAATGTCAGAGAATCTTTCCCAGCAAAGTCTGTTCAAGACCAGCCAGTTGGAAGAAGCAGATGCCGATCCGCGCAATCCGTCCGATAATCCAACCATGGGCGAAATCATCAGCCGGCGCTTTTCCCGCCGTGGATTTCTGCGTGGATCGCTTGCTGTCTCGGCCATTGCGGCAACGGTCAGCCCGCTCGCCCTGATGAGCGCCGGTGATGCGCGCGCTGCATCCGGTTCGGCCTTTTCCTTCAAGGAGGTCGAGGCCGGTGTGGATGCCCATCACCATGTCGCGGAAGGCTATGATGCCGATGTGCTTTTGCGCTGGGGTGACAGGCTTTTCGCCGATGCGCCGGAGTTCGATCCGACCAAACAGTCTGCCGAGGCGCAGGCGCGCCAGTTCGGCTACAACAATGATTATGTCGGCTATATCGCTATTGAGGGATCGCCGGAACATGGCTTCCTCGTGGTCAATCACGAATATACCAATCCGCACCTGATGTTCCCCGGCCTCGTCAAGATAGTCGACGGCAAGGTGGAGCAGGCTCCGCTCTCGAAGGAACAGGTGGATATCGAAATGGCCGCCCATGGCGGCACGATTGTCGAAATCCGCAAGCAGGACGGCAAGTGGCAACCGGTGCTCGACGGTGCAAACAACCGCCGCATCACCTCCAATACCGAGATGGCGCTGAGCGGTCCCGCCGCCGGTCATGATCGCGTCAAGACCAATGCCGATCCTTCCGGCACCAAGGTTTTCGGCACGGTCAACAATTGTGCAGGCGGCGTCACACCCTGGGGCACCTACATCATGGCCGAGGAAAACATCCATGGCTATTTCATCGGCGAACTGCCGGAAGGTCACGCGGAGACGGCCAATTACAAGCGCATGGGCATTCCCGAAGGTTCATACGAATGGGGACGTTTCTACGACCGTTTCGATGTTTCCAAGGAACCGAACGAACCGAACCGTTTCGGCTGGATCGTCGAGGTCGATGTGTCCGATCCGAACTCCGTGCCGAAGAAGCGGACCGCGCTTGGCCGTTTCAAGCATGAGGGCGCCGAATCCATCGTCAACAAGGACGGGCGCGTGGTCTTCTATCTGGGCGACGACGAACGCTTCGACTATGTCTACAAGTTCGTGACGGCGGGCAAGTTCAACCCGGATGATCGCGCTGCCAATATGGATCTGCTGGATGAAGGCACGCTTCACGTGGCCAAATTCCATGAAGATGGCAAGGTTGAGTGGATGCCGCTGGTATTCGGTCAGGGTCCGCTGACCGAGCAGAACGGCTTCAAAAGTCAGGCCGATGTGCTGATCGAAACCCGGCGTGCCGGTGATCTTCTCGGCGCGACCAAGATGGATCGCCCCGAGGACGTGCAGCCGAACCCGGTCAATGGCCGTGTTTATGTCATGCTCACCAACAATACCAAGCGCAAGGACGATCAGGTGGATGCCGCCAATCCGCGCGCCAAGAACGCCTTCGGCCATATCATCGAGATCGAGGAAGATGGTCAGGATTTTGCCGCCACGACGGGCAAGTGGGAGGTGCTGTTGAAATGCGGCGATCCTTCTGTGGCAGAAGTCGGTGCCAGCTTTTCCACCGATACGACGCGCAATGGCTGGTTCGGTATGCCGGACAACGCCGCCGTCGACAGTGCCGGTCGGCTTTGGGTCGCAACCGATGGCAACAGCAACAAGGGTACCGGTCGCACGGACGGACTTTGGGCGGTCGATACGGAAGGCGATGCGCGCGCGACCTCGAAACTGTTCTACCGCGTGCCGGTGGGTGCAGAAATGTGCGGTCCGCTGTTCGCACCCGACGATGAGACGGCTTTCGTCGCCGTGCAGCATCCGGGCGACGGCGGCGAGGATTGGGACGGTCATGGCCGTCCGTCCTATTACGAGGACCTGTCCACCCGCTGGCCGGATTTCAAGGACGATATGCCGGTTCGGCCTGCCGTGGTGGCAATCACCAAGCAGGGCGGCGGCAAGATCGCGGTGTAATGACTTGATGAGACAGTTGGCCCCCGGTGAAAGTTGGGGGCCTTCGTCAAAGCTTCATGGAAGCGTCAAGCCAGCGATACAAAGCCAGCCTAATTGCGTCCCTGTATTTGAATTCCAACGGGGACTTATCATGATATCGCGTCTCGTCGCTTCGACCATGCTTGCCGGTGCCGTCGCATTGGCTTTTCCGGCCTCCGCTGAAGAAAAGGCTTTTCCTGCAACGCTCAAGGCCCATGCCATCCTGCCCGCGAACACGATCATCGCTGCACCGGAAGACGCGGCGGATCACCTGAAGACGTCGGGCAAGTTCACCACCGCCGACCGCAAGCGTGCTGAGGGCATCGGCACTGTTGAAGGCAAGGACGGCGTGCGCAAGACCGGCCTGTCTTTGCCGTTCGACGGCCAGCCGGTGCAGGGCTTTTCCGGCATCAAGACCATGGAAGACGGCAGCTTCTGGTCACTGTCCGACAATGGCTTCGGCTCCAAGCTTAACTCGCCGGATGCCATGCTGATGCTGCACAATGTCAAGTTCGACTGGGACAAGGGTACGGTGGAGCGCGTGAAGACCGTGTTCCTCAGCGATCCGGACAAGAAGGCTCCGTTTCCCATCGTCATGGAAGGCGCTGAAAAGCGCTATCTGACCGGCGCCGATTTCGATGTGGAATCTATCCAGCCCGTTGCGGATGGCTTCTGGGTAGGCGAGGAATTCGGTCCTTTCCTGTTGAAATTCGACATGGACGGCAAGCTGACCGATGTGTTCCCGACTTTCGTCGGCGAGACGGAAGTGTTGTCGCCGGACAATCCGAAAATCGCTCTGCCCGCCAATCCGAGCCTCAAGCTCCCGACTTACAATCTGAAGCGCTCGGGAGGCTTCGAGGGGCTGGCGATGTCGAAGGACGGCTCGAAGCTCTACGGTCTTCTGGAAGGTCCGCTTTTTGTCGATGGCGCGCCGGAAAAGACCGAAAGCGGCAAGACCGGGCTGCGGGTCATCGAATTCAACGTTGCCGACAAGAAGTGGACGGGCCGCTCCTGGCTCTATCCGCTGGCCGAGGGTGGCGAAGCCATCGGCGATTTCAACATGCTGGATGAAACCACAGCGCTGGTCATCGAGCGTGACAACGGCGTCGGCACGGCGGACAAGGCCTGCGCCGATCCGAAGAAGCCGCAGGCCGATTGCTTCGATGTGCCGTCGAAGGTCAAGCGCATCTACAAGATCGCTTTCGACGACAGCAATGACGGCAAGGAAGTGCGCAAGATCGGCTATATCGATCTGCTCGCCATCGCCGACCCGGAAAACAAGCGCCGTCAAGGTGGACGTGAAGGCATTTACGATATGCCGTTCCTGACCATCGAGAATGTGGATCGTGTGGACGACACGCATATTGTGGTCGGCAACGACAACAATCTGCCGTTCTCAGCTGGTCGTTTCCTCGACAAGGTGGATGACAATGAATTCGTGCTGCTGGAAGTGGGTGAGTTCCTGAAGGCCGAATAAGCCTCTGAACAGGTCCTATGATGAAGCCGCGGAGAAATCCGCGGCTTTTTTCTCTCTGTGCATGGTGGCAAGCCCGGCGTGGAAGTTTTGTTTCGGCGCAGCTATGGTGCGGCAGCAAAGCGATGGAGAAAACCGTTGAAGATTTTTATTTTCGGCAGTGTGAATGTGGATGTCAGCGCCCGGATGGCCGCGCTGCCGCGTCCGGGGCAGACCGTGAATGCATCGGGCTATGGTATCGGCCTCGGTGGCAAGGGTGCCAATCAGGCGGTTGCGGTCGCCAAGATGGGCGGTGATGTCCGCTTCGTCGGTGCTGTCGGCAACGATGCCTTCGGCGAACTGGCCTTGAAGCAGATGCAGGAATTTGGCCTCAACACCGGAAGCGTGCGCGTGATTGACGGTGTCGATACGGGCATGGCGATCATTCAGGTTGAGGAAGCCGGACAGAACACGATTGCTGTTTGTGCCGGAGCCAATGCGCACTGGTCGGCTGCCGACGTCAATGCCTATACTGCCGATATTGCCAGGGCGAAGATTACGCTGTTGCAACGCGAAGTTCCGCATGAAGCCAATCTTGCCGTGGCAAAAGCCGCGCGTGCGGCTGGCGGCAGTGTTTTGCTTGACCCGGCACCGGTCGGCGATGCAAGCCGCATGGCGGACCTGATTTCATTGAGCGACATCATCTCTCCCAACGAAACAGAAGCTGCTGAAATTACCGGTATCGAGCCGACCGATCTTGCTTCGGCGGAAGCTGCCGCGCGCAATCTTCTGGAGCGCGGGCCGAAGACGGTCATCGTCAAGCTTGGAAGCCGTGGCGCATTGCTGGTGACAGCGGACGAGGTCAAACACTTCGCGCCGTTCAAGGTCAAGGTGGTGGATACGGTTGCCGCCGGTGACAGTTTCAACGGCGGTTTTGCGGTCGCTTTCTCGCAGGGCCAACCCTTGCATGATTGCGTGCGGTATGGCTCGGCAGCGGGTGCGATTGCAGTCACAAGAGCGGGCGCGGGAGCGGCTGCACCGACCGCCGGGGAAGTGGCGGCACTTCTGCAAATTAAGGCCGAATGAAAACTCGGGGCATTTTGCGCCAGTTTCGCTCATTTTGAGCAGAAAACTGCGCAAAAACCTCTTGTCAAACATGGCGAAGAAGCCGCGAGAATAAGGTGCTCGCGGCTTTTTTGTGGCAAAAATGTGGTTTATGGCATGATCCCGAAAAGTGAACTTCCGGTTTTCGGGATCATGCTCAGAAAAAATCAGAGCGTTGCGAGACGTTCGGTCAGCAGGCTGAAGAAGCCGTCTGCATCCACATCCTTGATGAAGAGCGCGTTCTTCGGACGGTCGGTCACTTCCCACCAGTCGACGACCGTTTCGCCGATCGTCAGTTCCGAATTGATTTCGATTTCCACATTGCACTCGCGTCCGGAATAGAGTTCCGGCTTGATGAGATAGGCGATGACGTTTGGATCGTGCAGCGGGCCGCCGTCGGTGCCGTATTTGGCTTCGTCATAGCGCTCGAAGAATTCGAGCCATGCGGCGACTACTTCGCCAACATGGGTGCCGATGCCGCGAATGGCGGCGATGCGCTTTTCGGTGGTCAGAACCTTGTGTGTCACATCGAGCGGCATCATGGTGATCTTGATGCCGGATTTGAACACGACCGCAGCGGCGTGCGGATCGACATAGATGTTGAATTCCGCCGACGGTGTGATGTTGCCGCCCTCGAAATAGCCGCCGCCCATCAGCACGATTTCCTTGACGCGCTCAGCAATCTTCGGCTCGCGGATCAGTGCGGATGCGATGTTGGTCAGCGGTCCGAGCGGGCAAAGCGTGACGGTGCCCGGCTCCTCTTTCATCAGCGTTTCGATGATGAAATCGACGCCGTGCTGCGCCTGCAGCGGCATGGTCGGCTTGGGCAGGTCGTAACCGTCGAGACCGGTCTTGCCGTGGACGTTTTCAGCCGTCACAAGCGGGCGTACCAGAGGACGGATGGAGCCTGCAAAAACCTTGGTTTCCGGCTTTTTGGCCACTTCACAGATTGTGCGGGCGTTGATTTCGGTGCGCGCCAGCGGGCCGTTGCCTGCCACTGCGGTGATGCCGAGAATGTCGAGTTCCGGGCTTGCCAAGGCCAGAAGAATGGCGACGGCATCGTCCTGACCGGGATCGGTATCGATAATGATTTTACGGGCCATGATGGTTTCCTGATGAGGGGATTTAGAGAGCATTGCGCGCCGCATCGACCGTCTGGTCGACAAGTGCGTCGAAGGAGATTTTCGCCGGGCGGCGCATATAGGTGACGATGTCGTCGGCCAGCAGCGGCTTCGACCACCGTTCGGCGATGATGCCGGACCCGCGCTGGATGGCGATCATGCTCAGAATCTGGGCGGCGTTGCAGTCTACGTCGTGGCCGATGCCGCAGACGATTTCGAGCGTGCGGTCGAAATCGCCTTCGCCGAACCACAGTGCAATCACTTGCGCGGCTGCATTCGGATAGACATGAATCCAGTTATATTCGGCATATTCCGCATCGCATTTCGCCCATGCGTCCTGCCAGTTGCCGGCAGAACGGCAGGCATCGAGCGCGAAGGCCAGAACCGCACCATATTCGGTTTCGGTCGGGAAAAGCGCTGCCGTCGAGACCAGCAATTCGCGCGTGTCGCCAATTGCAAAGGCGCGCGCCGCCATGACAGCATTGAAGACTTCGCCCAAAATACCGTTTCCGGCATGGGAGATTTCCGCGTCCATCCATGCGAGGCGGGCAGCTTCGCGAGCGCGACCCGGCACGACCATGCCGCAGATTGTGCCGCGCATCTGTGCGCCGATCCATTCATCGAACGGATTGTCGGACGTGCCGGTTTCGGGCGCGATGAGGCCGCGCCGCATATTGGAAAGCGCGATCGCCTCCGCCGACCAGCCAAGCGGGATCAGCGAGGTCCAGCGCTCGGCAATGTCCGCGCTGGTCACGGCAGAACCCTTGTCGCCGAAGGCTTCGAGAAATGCGATCTCGAAGGTGATGTCGTCATTATAGGTGTTTGGCTCGCGCACATAATCGCGGATCGGTCCGAAGACCTCGGCGATGTTTTCTGCCGTATAACCTTCGAGCGCCGTACCAGCCGCAGCTCCGACAAGCTGCGCCATCCAGGCGGCTGCGGTGCGGTCGCGGAAATCATCGGACTGGACGGCATAGAGCACATCGTCAGGCCATTGAACGGCGGCGTCGAATTCGTCCCACGATCCGTAACGCACAGTCTTTTGCGACGGATGGTTCGGATCGGGCCGTGCCGCGCGCATCAGGACACGCAGGCGCATGTCGATGCGATACAGTGTTTCAAAGTCACCGCGCTCAAGTGCGGTCAGCCCGTCGCGAAGAAGCTCCTCATAGGGAGCAAGAACGAAGCCCTTGTTTTCCAGCGATTGCAGCGCACCGGCCATTAGGCATTCAGGTGCTGCCGATCCCGGCACGTTGCTTTTCCAGAACATGGCCATGAGATCGTCCTGCGCCTTCATGACGGCGCTTGCATCCCAGGTCTGTTCTTCCGCTGTGCGCACCACCGGTTTCGTGTCGCGCAGCAGATCGCGGGTCAATTCCCAAGCTTTCATTTCATTCTCATTCTTATGCATTTCAGGAGTTTTTCAGTTGCTTTGCGCGCCGCTGACGGCGTGCCGCGTGGATCGTCAGCACAACGACCGGGACGAGATAAGGGATCATCTGCATCAGTTCGAACGGCAGGCCGAGGCTCTGAAGCGTGATGGCGAAAGATTCAGCCGCCGCGAGAACCAGGCTTGCCACAAGCGTGCCCCATGCGGTTCCTTGCCCCATAACTTCGGCTGCAATCGCGATGAAACCGCGACCTGCAGTCATGTTCTGGGCAAACCATGTGACATAGCCGAGCGACAGATAGGCACCGGCTGCACCGCCGAAGAGACCGGACAGGACAAGCGCCATCATCTGCACCCGGCCTGTATGGATACCGGCGGCACGCGCCGATTTGGGATCAACGCCGGTGGCGCGCAGATGCAGGCCGAAGCGTGTGCGCATCATCAGGAGGCTGACCGCCGGGACAGCGAGAAGGGCGGCAAAGGTCAATATGTGGATATTGCCGATGAAAGGCACGGGAAGGCTTGGCAGAGCGCCGCTTTTCAACGCGCCCGACATGCCCTTGTCGCCCGTTGCAAGAAAAAGCCCGAGCGTCGTTGCCGCTGCAGCCGCGATGTTGAGTGCAATGCCGGTCATGATGAGATCAGTGCCAAGCCGGTTGACCGAAAGCGACATCAGCCAGCCGAGAGCTGCACCTGTGATGAGCGCGGCCAGCAGGCCGACAGCCGGGCTGCCGGTAGCGGCACTGGCCAGAACGGCAATGAGCGCCGCCGACAACATCATCCCTTCCATGCCGATATTGAGGACGCCTGCCCGGTCGGAAATCATCACGCCGAGTGCTGCCAGCAGCAAAGGTGTTGCCACGCGCAGGATGGTGCCGATGAAGGATGGGTCGAGAATTTGTGCGAGAACCATGCTCATGGTTGTACTCCGGCCTGCACTACCGCTTGTTCTCCTTCGCGATTGCGAAGGTTGCGGATCAGCCGCAATACGGTCGGATGATTGTGAATGACGCTTGCCGTCGCGCCCACCATGATGGCGGCGGTCACAAGCCCCACCACTTCGGTCGGGATGTTCATGTTGCGGGCCAGAAGATCGCCGCCGATCTGCACGAAGCCAAGGAAAAGTGCGGACGGAATAAGCAGGAACGGATTTTCGCGTGCCAGAATGGCGACGACAAGGCCGGTCCAGCCATAGCCGGGCAGATCGAGCCAGGCAAAGCGGGCGTGAAGGCCGAGCACTTCCAGCGCACCGGCCATGCCCGCCACCAGTCCTCCGACAATCTGGGCACGCATGATGATGCCCTTGAGCGGCAGGCCAAGATGATTGGCAAAGCCAGGACTGGAGCCTGCGATACGGATATTGAGACCCGAGCGCGTCCAGTAAAGCCAGATGCCGCCAGCGATACAGGCCAGAATGGCAATGATCGAACCGCTGTTGAGACGCGTACCGGCGAGCAGACGGTCAAGCTTGGCATCCGGCGGAATCCTGAGCGACATCATTCCGCCCGCAGCCGGGTCGCGGATGACATAGTTGAGGACGAACAGGCCGAGAAACAGGAAGGCATAGTTCAGGACGAGCGACGTCACCATTTCCGATGCGCCGAAACGCAGCCGCAGCGCTGCCGGGATGGTGCAAGCGAAACTGCCCGCAACCGCACCGCACAAAATGGCGACCGGCAGCGAGAACCAGCCGAGCGAAGGGAGCAGAACAGCGCCCGCCACAGCGCCGAGCGCGCCGAGGAAGAAGCCGCTTTCCGCGCCGAGATTGAACAGGCCGGAGCGGAACATGATGGTGATCGCAAGGCCGGTCAGCATGATCGGCGTTGCCGCTTCCACCACATTGCCCATATGGCGAATGCTGCCGAATGGTCCGAGGAAAAACGTCTTGAGAACCCCGATGGGATTGTCCTGCATCAGCGCCAGCGGCACCAGAAGCACCGCCATGATGACGGCGATGACAAGCACGGTCAGGAAGAATGGAATGAGATAGGAAATCAGTCTGCGCATTACGCTGCAACTCTCTGCTTGAGCATGATCTCATCCAAAAACCACGTTACACTTTTTGGGATCATGCTCGTGTCCCCAGCATATAAGGTCCAAGGACAGCCGGTGTGATGTCTGGTCCGTTTTCCAGAACGGCAACGATACGTCCGTTGAAGAGAACGACGATGCGGTCGCTCAGGCGCAGCAATTCATCGAGATCGGCGCTGACGAGCAGCACGGCGCAGCCGCCCTGCGCCACTTCGTCGATGCGGCGGTGCAGGAAGGCTGCCGCCGAAACGTCGATGCCGCGTGTTGGCTGGTCGGCGATCAGGAATTTCGGATTGGTGGCAAGTTCGCGCGCGGCGATGAGCTTTTGCGCATTGCCGCCGGAAAGGGAATCGAGCCGTTCGGTGATTGCGCCTGCGCGCACCGAATATTGCTTTATCATTCCGCTGACACGGGCCTTGATCGCATTCCAGCGCAGGAACGGCCCCCAGAAGATCTGCTTGTCGGCGGTAATCGATCCAGTTCCGGCGATCGCGTTTTCGGCGAGAGACAGGCCGGGTGCGCCACCTTGCGAAAAGCGGTCGGCTGGCAGATGAGCGAGACCTTGTCTGCGCCAGCTTGCCGTGTCGGCGCGCAGCATATCCTCACCGTTGAGGCTGATCGTGCCGCTGGCCGCTTCGGCAAGGCCGGAAAGCACCGATACGAGGCCGCGCTGGCCGCTGCCATCGACACCGGCGACGCCGACGATCTCGCCTGCACCGACGGTCAGGTTCACATCCTTGATGCGGTCTGCCGGGTCGGCTGCTTTTGTCGTAACGCCCTTCATGTCGAGAACGGTTTTCATTGTGCCGTGCTTGTGGGCGCGTTGCGGAATGTCGACCGCATGGCCCATCACCATCTGCATGATGGCATCGTCCGGCACGTCGGCAAGCTTTTCCGTGCCCGCAACCGCGCCTGCACGCAATACGGTCACGCTTTCAGCCAGTTCGCGCACTTCGTTCAGCTTGTGGGAAATGAAGAGGATGGTAATGCCTTCGTCGCGCAGCGCCTTCAGCTTGCGCATCAGCTCCTCGATCTCCGGCGGAGAGAGAACAGCGGTCGGCTCGTCGAGGATCAGGAGCCTCGTGCGGCGCGCCAGCGCTTTCAGGATTTCAACCTTCTGCTGGGCGGCGACGGAAAGTGCGCCCGTGATCGCTTCGGGGTCAGCGTGCAGATCATATTGCTGCATCAGCGCTTCGACCATTTTGCGCGCGCTCACACGGTCGATCAGCCCTGCCTTCACCGGCTCATGGCCGAGAATGATGTTTTCGGTAACTGTCAGGGTCGGCACGAGCGAGAAATGCTGGTGCACCATGCCAATGCCCTTGGCCGCGGCATCTTCCGGCGACCAGGACGCAATGTGCTGTCCATCGACGATGATTTCGCCTGCCGTGGCATTTTCGATGCCGAACAGGATTTTCATGAGCGTGGATTTGCCCGCACCGTTCTCGCCGCAAATGGCGTGGATGGAGCCTGCGCGGATCGAAAAAGACACGTCGCGAAGCGCTTGCGTGCCGTTCGGATAGACCTTGCTCACATCGCGGAAGGCGACGATTGGGCGGAAGGCGACGATAGCATCGCCGCCTTCAATATTTTCAGCTGGATTTTCCACGATCAGGGACGAACCTTGTTGCGGATCGCGTTAAGATCCTCGGTGCTCATGCCGAATGCGGTCGGAACCGTGATCTTGCCTTCGGAAATCTCGTCGGAAGCCTTCTTGATGGCATCCTTCATTTCCTGCGTGGCCATGGAAGCCATGTTGCCGTCCTGCACGATGCCGACAGCGCCTTCCTTGAGGCCAAGCGCTTCCGCCTTGCCGAACGGCAGGTCGCCTGCCTTGAAACGTTCATAAGCTTGCAGAAGGCTGACATCGACATTCTTCAGAACGGAGCTGACAACCTGCTTGGCGATAGCCGGATCGCTGTCCTTGAAGATCGCTTCCTGATCGGAATCGACGCCCAGAACATATTTACCGGTTTCCTTGGCAGCCGAAAGCTGGCCGAGGCCGGTCTGCGAGGCGACGACGAAGCCGAGCGACACGTCGGAGCGATATTGCGCGAGACCGAGTTCCTTGCCCTTTGCGGCATCCATGAAGGAACCGGCATAGGAAATCGCGATCTTGGCATCAGGCATCACGGACTGCGCACCGGCAATGTAGCCGACGAGGAAGTCGTTGATGACCGGAATGTCCATGCCGCCGAGGAAGCCGAGATTCTTGCCGGTATCGCCGAGCTTGCCTTCCTTCAGGAGCGAAGCTGCCAGCATGCCGCCGAGATAAGAACCTTCGTTTTGCTTGTACTGGATGGAATAGACGTTGTCGTAGCCGCCTTCTTCATAAGGCACACTTGCATCATAGAGGATATATTTCTTGTCCGGATATTGCTGTGCGACCGAGCCAACGGTTTCCGACATCTGGTAGGTGCCGCCGATGATCAGGTCCCAGTCCTGTTCGGACGCATCGAGGAACACCGGCTCCCATTTCGTCGGATCGTCGCCGATTTCGAGAATCTTGGTCTCGACGTCGTCGCCATACTTGTCCTTGATCATCTTCATGCCCTTGGCAGCGCTGTCGAAGAACGACTTGTCGCCGAGCGCGCCATTGATGATGAGCAGGATCTTGTCCTGAGCCTGTGCTGCCGTGGTGGCAAACGTGCCCATCGCCGTCGATGCGGCGAGAGCAAAGGCAAGGTGGATTATTCCCCGTCTGGTGGATTTGATCACAACAGAACTCCAATACTGTAGCGTTATAGAGATGGATTTTCTGCTTTGGATAATTTGCCTCCGCCCACAGAACCCCCACACCTGACAGCGATCAAACGCTGACGGCGTGTGTGAGTCAATCGCCAAACTTTTTGCCCGCTGTGGACAAAGCAAGTCTGTTGCGCGCAACGGGGCTAAAGCTTTCGATTATTTCAACAAAGCCTGATTTGGATGCCGTAGTGTCGGGTCGAATGGATTGAGCTTTTGCGAGATGATCGCCGCTTCCTTGCGCAGCAGTTCCGTCACCGTCTGCTGGCGCTTTTCGGTGAGGCGCGCGGCAAGCGTGCCGATGCTGAGCGCTGCCACGGCTTCACCGTCGCCGTTCAAAATTGGTACGCCGAGACCCGCCATACCGTCGATCATGTTGAAGTTGAAGGTTGCCGCACCGCTCTTGCGCACTTCCTCGATCATGATGCGCAGGTCGACCTCGTCCACTGACGATTTGTCCAGAATGCGGGGCATGTTGAAGCGTATGATCGCCTCGCGCTCTTCTTCAGGCAGGAAGGAGAGGATGGCGAGGCTGCCCTGACCGATGCCGAGTGGCACTTTGCCGCCAATATCACCGGTAAAGGAGCGGATGGGAAACGGGCCTTCCACACGGTCGAGGCAGACCGCATCGAAGTTGCTGCGCACCAGCAGGAAGACCGTATCGTTGAACGTGGTCGAAAGCCGCAGCAGTGACGGGCGCGCAATGTTCAATATGCCGTCGCGCTGGCGCGCCTGCGCCGCCATTGCGAAAAACTCCAGCGACAGGCGATAGGCCTTCTTGTCGGGAAGCTGTTCGACAAGATTTTCCGCAATCAGCGTCTTCAGCAGGCGATGGGTCGATGGCTGGCTGAGTTCGAGGTCCCGCGCCAGATCGATCAGCCGCACGCCATCCTCGGTGCTGGATGCCAGACCTTTCAAAATATGGATTGCCTTCACCAAACTTGAGTTAAGTGCGGCGCCGGATTTCGGATTCTCAGATATATCATCCATAAGATTGCTTCCAAATTCTGTATTTTGAAAGAAATATATAATTTCTTCCGAATATGGAAATTATAATTTGCATTCCTGCGGGATTTTCCGCCAACTGGAACCGTCGCCAATGGGAAGGTCCGGCAAGGTATTGCAACCAATGCTGTAAGCGGGTCGGCGGTTTTAACTCGACGCAATGGGGAACGCTGCGGCTGCGTTAGCGGCTGGATAATCACGCGTTCAAAAGACCCAAGGTCCGGTCAGCGCAGAAAATGCGCGATCAAGCCGCTCCCGCCAGCCAGCCCCGATGAAGAGGCGACGTGAGACAATATCACGGCGTTTCTGCTCCCTGTCATTCAGGGGGAGATTGGGCCGAGAGGGAGATGCAATGAGCTTTTTGACCCTTTCCGGAATTTCCCGCCACTACGGCAAGTTCGCGGCTGTCGACAATTTCAACTTGGCGATTGAAAAGGGCGAGTTCATTTCGCTTCTCGGTCCTTCCGGCTGCGGCAAGACCACGACCTTGCAGATGATCGCCGGGCTGGTGACGCCGACGGCAGGTTCCATCACGCTTGACGGACGTGAAATCACGCGCCTTGCTCCGGCCAAGCGCGAACTCGGCGTTGTCTTCCAGAGCTATGCGCTGTTTCCACATATGACGGTTGCGCAGAATGTGAGCTTCGGCCTTGAAATGCGCAAAGTGCCAAAGGCAGAGCGCGAAAAGCGCGTTCGCGACGTGCTGGAACTGGTGCATCTCAGCGCACTTGCCGATCGTTATCCGCGTGAAATGTCGGGCGGTCAGCGCCAGCGTGTGGCCATTGCCCGTGCGTTGGTCATCAATCCGCCGGTCTTGCTGCTCGACGAGCCGCTTTCCAATCTGGATGCGCAGCTGCGTGAAGAAATGCAGTTCGAGCTGCGTCGCATCCAGCGTACTGTCGGCATTACCACCATCATGGTGACGCATGATCAGGCCGAAGCGCTTTCGATCAGCGATCGCATCGTGGTTATGGAAAAGGGCGTCATCACGCAGGTCGATGCGCCCTACAAGCTCTATGAGCATCCGCATAACCACTTCATTTCCAACTTCGTCGGCAAGTCGAACTTCCTGAAGGCGCGCGCTGAAGGCGATATGATCGCGCTGGCCGAAACGACAATCCGCTTCCCTGCAAATGGCAAACAGGTTTCCGGCGAGCTTTCTGTCTTCATCCGTCCTGAAAAGGTGCAGCTCGTTGCAGCGGGTGAGGGGCATGTCGCCGGTGAAGTGACGACGCGCTACTTCATGGGTGCGCAGTGGCTGCTCGGCGTGACCACGCCTGCGGGCCAGCTTTCGGTGGCCCTGCCCAATCTTGGCAACCCACCGCCATCGGAAGGCACATCGGTCGGCCTCAGCTGGAACCATGAGGATTGCCGTATCCTCACCGCAGGGGTGAACTGAACATGTCGGTCGTCACCTCACAGGATACATCCGCCGCGCCCAAAGGGCAGCGCGATCTGACGCCGCTCTTTCTGGTCGGGCCGTCGACGCTTCTGTTCTTCGCGCTGGTGCTGTTGCCGCTCGGTCTCACCGTGCTGCTTTCATTCAACAGCTACAGCTATGACAAAGGCATCGAGAACGTCTACACGCTTGCCAATTATACGCAGGTTCTCAAAGACCCCTATTACCTCTCGATCTTCTGGCGCACGCTCAAGCTGGCGCTGATCACAACCGTCATCACGGTGCTGATCGGTGTGCCCGAGGCCTATATTCTTTCCAATATGCGCAAGCCATGGCGCTCGATCTTCCTTTTGGTCATCATCGGCCCGCTTCTGGTTTCGGTCGTGGTCCGCACATTTGGCTGGAGCATGTTGCTGGGGCGCAATGGCCTCGTGAACAGCGCGCTCGACATGGTGGGCC
This sequence comes from Brucella anthropi ATCC 49188, assembly GCF_000017405.1. Taxonomy (NCBI): domain Bacteria; kingdom Pseudomonadati; phylum Pseudomonadota; class Alphaproteobacteria; order Hyphomicrobiales; family Brucellaceae; genus Brucella; species Brucella anthropi. Next base: position 1,872,937 of record NC_009668.1, on the reverse strand, counting down.
TGCCGACGACGCAAATCCTCTACAGCGAGACAGCCATCGTCATCGGTCTGGTGCATATCATGCTGCCATTCATGGTGATCCCGGTCTGGACCGTGCTGCAAAAGCTCGATCCGTCGGTGGAAGCCGCAGCGCTGACGCTCGGCGCATCGCGCCTGACAGCACTTCGCCGTGTGGTGTTTCCGCAGGCAGTGCTTGGCATCCTGTCGGGCAGCCTCATCGTGTTTGCGCTTTCGGCCAGCTCCTTTGCCATTCCGGGCCTGCTCGGCGGGCGTCGTCTCAAGATGGCGGCAACGGTTGTCTATGACGAGTTCCTGATCGAGCTGAACTGGCCGCTGGGTGCTGCCATCGCCATCATCGTTCTGGTCGCCAATCTCGTGATCATGATTGCCTATAATCGCATGCTCGAAGGGCAAGCGAGAAAGAAGCTGGGGTAACCGCCATGACAAAGAACGGTCCTTTCGCTCTTTTCTTCCACACGCTGATCGTCATCTTCATGCTGGCGCCGATGGTTGTGGTGTGTCTGGTGGCCTTCACGCCGGAAAACACGCTGACAATGCCGTGGAACGGCCTTTCACTGCGCTGGTTCGCTGCCGTGTTTGCGCACAATGATTTCATGACTTCGTTCTATAACAGTGTGCAGCTCGCCTTCTTCTCGGCATCCATTTCGACGCTTCTGGCCGTGCCATCGGGGCTCGCGATTGCGCAGTATAATTTCCGTGGTCGCGATGCGTTGAACGCGCTTTTCCTGTCGCCGCTCATCATTCCGCATCTGGTTCTGGGCGTTGCATTCCTGCGCCTGTTCTCGCTGATGGGCTTTACCGGTTCCTTCGTCTGGCTGGTTGCGGCACATTCGATTGTCGTCACGCCCTATGCGCTGCGCCTTATCCTTGCTTCGCTTGGCAGCATGGATCGCAATGCGGAAAATGCGGCGCGCACGCTGGGCGCCGGTGAATGGACCGTGTTCCGTCGCGTCACCTTGCCATTGCTTGTGCCGGGTCTGTCGGGCGGCTGGCTGCTTGCCTTCATCAATTCGTTCGACGAACTCACCATGTCGATCTTCGTGACCTCGCCGTCCACGGTCACGCTGCCGGTCCGCATGTATATGTATGCCAGCGAATCCATCGACCCGATGATGGCAGCGGTTTCGGCCCTGATGATCCTCGTCGCCACCGTGACCATGATTATCATCGATCGCATGTTCGGCCTCGACCGGCTGCTGGTGGGCAAGGGCTGAGCAGGCAGATCATGACGATCCCGGTTTCCCCTTCAGCGGCTCAGTTCCGCAGACGGTATCGGCTGACTGAGCAGCCGATCAGCTTCGCGCTTGACGGCGTTTCCTTCGAGGGACGCCGTGGCGATACCGTGTTGACCGCCATTCTCTCCGTGCAGGGAAAGCTGCGTCATACCGAATTTACCGGCGAACCGCGGGCGGGCTTCTGCCTGATCGGCGCATGTCAGGATTGCCACGTCATGACGGCTGAGGGCCACAAGCTTCGTGCCTGCACCACGCTTCTGGAAGACGGCATGGCCTTTGTGACGGAGCCCGCGATATGAGTGCGGTTCCCAATCCGGTCATTGTGGGCGCTGGTCCTGCGGGCATTCGCGCCACCGAAACGCTGGTCAAGGCGGGTCTCAAGCCTATCGTGCTCGACGAAGGTTTTCGTTCCGGTGGTCAGATCTATCGTCGCCCGCCGCTCGATGACGGGCGCAGCTATCGAAGCCGTTACGGGTCGGAAGCGCATAAGGCCGAAGCGCTGCACAAGACATTCGACGCGTTGCGTAGCGTAATCGACTATCGTCCGGAAACACTGGTCTGGAATATCACGCGCGGTGAGGGTGATCGTCTCGATCTCCTGACCAAGGGTGTGCATAGTCAGCTGCCTTACAGCCATCTCATTCTGGCGACGGGTGCGACTGATCGGGTTCTGCCGTTCAAAGCCTGGACCAAGCCCGGCGTCTATACGCTTGGTGCATCACAGACCGCACTCAAGGCGCAAGGCTGCACGGTTGGCGAACGCGTGGTGTTCATGGGTTCGGGGCCGCTGCTTTATCTGGTCGCCTGGCAATATCATCATGCCGGTGCGAAGGTTGCAGCCGTGCTCGACACAGCGCCCTTCGCTTCAAAGTTTCATCTGGCACATCTGGCGCTCTATGCACCGCGCATTGTCGCTCTCGGCGCTTATTACGGCCTGCGGCTGAAGCTTGGTGGCGTACCGATCCACTATAATGTGCGACCAGATGAAGTTCTGGGCGAGGGCCATGTCGAAGCCATTCGCTATCGCACGGGCAAGCGTGTTCGCGAGGTTGAATGCGATGCGCTGGCCTATGGTTTTGCGCTGCGTCCTGAAACCCAGCTTGCCGATCTCGCCGGTTGCGAATTCCGCTTTGAAGAACGTGACCGCGCCTGGCTTCCTGCTGCCGACAAGCTCGGCCGTTCAAGCCGCGAAGGTGTTTACGTGGCGGGCGATGGCGCGGGCATCGCGGGTGCGGATGCTGCTGAAATTCGTGGGTCATTGGCCGCGATGGCCTTGCTGCGCGACAGGGGCCTGCCGTTTGACGAAGGCACCGAACGCGGCCTTCTCGCAAAGCTCGATCATATCTATCGCGAGCGCCTGATCGTCGAAAAAGCTTTCCCGTTCCCGCGCGACTGGTTCGATACAATCGCAGGCGATGTCACGCTTTGCCGTTGCGAAGAAATCGCGGTGCGTGATGCCAAGGCGGTTATCGGCAAGGGTGATGTGCGCGAGATCAACCGGCTCAAGGCGCTTACCCGTGTGGGGATGGGGCGCTGTCAGGGGCGCATGTGTACCGCTGCCGCCGCAGAACTTCTGGCGTCGATGCAGGACAAGGCGCCCGAAGAAGCGGGCCGCATCCGCGCCCAGGCACCAGTCAAGCCGATCCCGCTTGGGTTTGGCGCCCCGGCCAGAGAAGGCGCTTCGTCATGACAAAGCATCTTCAGGCCGATGTGGTCATTATTGGCGGCGGGATTGTTGGCGGTTCGGCGGCGCTTTTCATGCGTCAGGCCGGGTTGTCGGTGATTCTGCTCGACAAGGGCTTTTGCGGGGCGCAGGCAAGCGGCGTGAATTACGGTGGCGTTCGCAGGCAGGGTCGGGCGCCGGAACAGCTGCCGCTCGCACAGCGTTCGCACGCATTGTGGGCGCGTCTGCCGGAACTTATCGGCATCGATGGCGAATATATCCGCAGCGGCCATTTGAAGCTTGCCCGCACGGAAGCGCATTTTGCGAAGCTTGAAGCCTATGCGGCTACAGTGCAGCCGCTTGGGCTCGATGTCGAGCTGATCGGTGGCAATGCCGTGCGAGAGCGTTTCCCATGGCTTCCGGGCAACGTCGCGGGCGCTTCGCTCTGCGCGGAAGATGGCCACGCCAATCCGCGTCTGGTCGCGCCTGCCTTTGCCCGCGCAGCACTTGCTGCCGGTGCCACGGTGCTGGAAAACACCCCGGTCATCGAAGCGCGTGAAACCGGCGATGGTTTTGCCATTCTGGCGGGAAACGGCATCGAAATCCGCTCGCGTCTCTTGTTCAATTGCGCCGGTGCATGGTCGGATCAGTTTGCTGCTTCATTTGGCGAGCCGGTGCCGCTCCAGCGCATCTATCCATCGATGGTTGTAACCGAGCCAATGCCGTTTCGCCTGCCGATGAGCCTTGGCGAAGAGGGCGGCGGCTTCTACGGCCGTCAGGTCACGCGCGGCAATTATGTTATGGGTGGCGGACGCGGCACGCCGCTTGAAAACCCGGATTTTTCACGGCCTTCGGTCAATGCGGCTTCATCGGTGATGCTGCGCGCCATCGAACTTTTTCCGCATCTGAAAAACGCCCAGGTTATCCGTTTCTGGTCTGGCACTGAATCGGAAATGCCGGACGACAATCCGGTGATCGGGCCAAGCAGCCGGGTCAAAAACCTCTTTCACGCCTTCGGATTTTGCGGCGCCGGTTTCCAGACCGGTCCGGCTGTGGGTGCCGTTCTTTGCGATCTCGCCGTCAAAGGCGAGACGGAAACACCGATCGATGCATTCCGCATCGACCGGTTCGATAAAAACTCAAACCACAAAGGGGAGTAGCATGAAAACTCAATTCACTAACAAGGCCATCACCAAGTCCGCCCTGTTGGCGCTCGGCCTGTCGGTCGCCTTTGCTTCCGCCGCATCGGCTGAAACCAAGACGCTCTATATCGGCATGAATGGCGGCAATATGGAGAAGGCCTATACCGAGCACGTTCTGCCGGAATTCGAAAAGGCCAATGACGTGAAGGTCGTTGTCGTGCCGGGCACTTCGGCGGATATTCTCGCCAAGGCAACCGCGCAGAAAGACAATCCGCAGATGCATGTCATGCTGCTCGACGACGGCGTCATGGTGCGCGCGATCAGTTCCGGCCTGTGCCAGAAGATTTCGGATGATCCGGTTCTGGCTGACATTCAGCCTGCCGCACGCCTCAAGGACGACATGGCCATCGGCATCGATATGGGCATGACCGGCATTGCCTATAACAAGAAGCTTTTCGACGAAAAGGGCTGGGCAGCACCGACCTCGTGGATGGACTTTGCCGACGAAAAATATGCGAACGCCGTGGTGTTCCAGTCGGCTTCCGCTTCGACTTTCGGCCTCCACGCCTTCCTGATGTTCAACCGCATTCAGGGCGGTGATGAAAAGAACCTCGAGCCGGGCTTCGAAAAATTCCCGGACACAATCGGCAAGAACGTTCTGGAATACATTCCGTCATCGGCCAAGATTTCGGAAATGGTGCAGACCGGCGAGGCAGCGATCTTCCCGCTGACGCCGACGGGCGTCAACAACCTGAAGGCCAAGGGAATTCCGGTTGAATATGCACAGCCAAAGGAAGGCTCTGTCGTCCTCGCTGTGACCGAATGCGTGCTCGCAGGCAATAACGAACCGGAACTGAGCCAGAAGCTTGCTCACTATCTGCTTTCCGCCGATGCACAGAGCAAGGCGCTCGACCATGGCAACCTCATTCCGTCGAACCAGAAGGCGAAGGCCGGTACGCCCGATGCGCAGGCCAAGCTCGACGCTTTCAACGGTTACATGAAAACAGCCAATACGCTCGACTGGGATGCCGTCAATGAAGGTCGTCAGCAGCTCAACAGCCGCTGGAACCGTACTATCGAAAAGTAAGATCAATATATGATCTGAGAAGCTCGCCTCGGGAAACCCGGGCGGGCTTTTTGCTGGAAAGCCGCTTACGCATCGCCCGCCGATATTGTAGCTTGCCCGCAAATCATCCGGGCAAATCGATGGATCGGGGCAAGCGTGAAAAAAGCGGCAGCATTCGCATTCCTTGGAATTCTGGTGGCGGCACCTGCACTGGCAGAAGACAATTGGAAAGCTGTCGAGGAAATCAAGACCTACGCCATTGCCGGGAAAACCGGTCCTGAACTTTATGAATCCATCGGTGAGCGTGGCCCGAAGATCGGCGGCGGCAAAACCCGTGTCATAGCCCATACCAGCTATGTGCTGACCTGGGACCGGAAGTTCGACCGCTCCAACAATGCCTGCACGATCCTGTCCGCCACGCCGAAGCTGAAGATCACCTATACGCTGCCGAAGCCCTCGCAGAAGCTCAATTCCCCGGTGAAAGAACACTGGGAAACTTTCTCCGAAGGCATCCGCAAGCATGAGCTTGTGCATGGCGACCATGCCAAGGACATGACGCGCGAGATTGTGCGCCGGACCGTTGGCCTGTCGGTTCCAAACGATCCGAAATGCCAGAAAATCCGCAAGGTGCTGATCAAGGAAATCACCGATATGGTGGACGTCCAGCGAGCTCAGGGCCGCGCCTTCGACAAGGTCGAGATGGGCAATGGCGGCAATGTCCATCAGCTTATTCTGGCGCTGGTGAACGGTGGCTGATTTTTCGTCAATAGCCTGTGCTTCGCACAGAAATCCGCTCTTTTGAACCAGATGGAACATTTCTGATATCCTTGGAATAAAGGCTTCTATGCGTTTGTTCAAACAGAACCGATTGACTTCCTAACCAGTTAGTACATTTTAGAGAAATGGCGCAGCTGACCGATGCGATTCCGTTCTGAAGCGGGATGGCTGAGGAGGATGGATTGCTGGTCACGATGAGGCGCATGCCGGAGACCGGAATGGTTTTCTGGCAGGGCTTTCGTTGCGATGGTCGGCCCGGAATCGGTCAAGGACTGTGGGGAAAGCGATGTTTCGCCTCGGGATGTATGGGACATCCTGCCGGTGATGCCGCGTCGCTTTCACCCGAAACCCGAAAAGGGGCGGCAGTCTGTAAGTAATGCGCCGGGAGGAGGAACATGAAAGCTTTAGTCGATTTCTATTTTACCGCGGCGCGGTTCGCCATTGCCTGCCTTCTTGGTTGCATGGTCGTGCTCGTGTTCGGCAATGTGGTGCTGCGCTATGCCTTCAATCAGGGCATAACGGTTTCAGAAGAACTGTCGCGCATCTTCTTCATCTGGCTCACCTTTCTTGGCGCAGTGGTCGCCATGCGCGACCATGCGCATCTGGGTGTGGATTCGCTGGTGCGCCGCCTGTCGCCTAGGGGCGCGCGCATTGCGCTGGTCGCCGGCCATATCATGATGTTCGGCGCGACATGGCTGGTTCTTTCGGGAAGCTGGACGCAGACACTCATCAATATTCCGACGCTGGCCCCGGCGACAGGCATGTCGATGGGTTGGTTTTATGGCGCAGGGCTGGCCTTCGCAGTCCCCGCACTCCTGATCATTGCGTGGAACGGTTTCGGCATCGCAACCGGGCGGATCGATGTCGCCGGGACGCATTTCGTGACGGATAGCGAGGAGCATGTCACGCCCGTCTCGACCGATGAAAATCGCAAGTAGGGCGCGCCGACCATGACCTTGCTCATCTTTCTTGCCGCCCTTCTGGTTCCGATGGCGCTTGGCGTCCCTGTTGCCTTCGCGCTCATCATCAGCGGTGCGGCGCTGATGATGTATATGGATTTGTTCGACGCCCAGATCGTGGCGCAGAACGTGCTGAACGGCGCCGACAGTTTTCCGCTGATGGCCGTTCCGTTCTTCCTGCTTGCCGGGGAAATCATGAATGCGGGCGGCTTGTCGCGTCGCATCGTCAATCTGGCGCTGGTCATGGTGGGGCATGTGCGCGGCGGTCTCGGTTTCGTCGCGATCTTTGCAGCCTGTGTGATCGCAAGCCTTTCGGGTTCGGCGGTTGCCGATGCGGCAGCGCTCGGCGCATTGCTGTTTCCGATGATGCGCAATGCCGGACACGAGCCGGGTCGCGCCGCCGGGCTGATCGCCTCGGCATCGATCATTGCCCCGGTCATCCCGCCCTCCATCGGTTTCATCCTGTTTGGCGTGGTTGGCGGCGTTTCGATCACCAAACTGTTCCTGGCGGGGATTTTCCCCGGCCTGATGATTGCCGTTGCGCTGTGCGTGACCTGGTTCATCCTCGCGCGCCGCGAACAGTTCGAACTGCCGAAGAAAGCTGAACCCAGTGCACGGATGCGGGCTTTCCTCGACAGTATCTGGGCCTTGATGCTGCCGGTCATCATCATTGTCGGCCTTCGCTTCGGTGTGTTCACGCCGACGGAAGCGGGCGTGGTTGCCGCTGTCTATTCGCTGTTCGTCGCAACCGTGATCTATCGGGAATTGCCGCTTTCAAGACTCTATCCGGCAATGGTCGATGCGGCGAAGACGACCGCCGTGGTGATGTTCCTCGTTGCCAGCGCCAGCGTTTCGGCCTGGATGATTACGGTTGCCGATGTGCCGGGTGAACTGGCCGAACTGGTGCGGCCTTTGATGGATAACCAGACGCTGCTGCTGCTTGCCATCATGCTCTTGGTTGTTCTCGTCGGCATGGCGATGGACATGACCCCGACAATCCTGATCCTGACGCCGGTGCTGATGCCGATCATCAAGGAGGCGGGCATCGATCCGGTCTATTTCGGTGTGCTGTTCATCATCAACAATTCCATCGGCCTCATCACCCCGCCTGTCGGCACGGTGCTGAATGTGGTGTGCGGCGTCGCGCGCCTGCCGTTTGAGAAGGTGATGACGGGCGTGCTGCCGTTTCTGATTGCGCAGCTGGTGGTGCTTTTCCTGATGGTACTGTTCCCGCAACTGGTGACGGTCCCGATGAACTGGTTCCATTAAATCAGAGCATGTCTCCCGAAAGTGGAAACCGGTTTCGGGAGACATGCGTAAAAACAGAGACAGAATTTTTGAGTGGGAGGAAGACATGAAGAAAATACTGAAGACAATGGCACTGGGCGTGGTGCTGCCGCTGGCACTGATGACGACCACCGCCATGGCTGAAATCCGTTCGCAGACGATCAAGTTTGCTGCCGCCAACAGCAAGGGCCATCCGCAGGTCACGGGCATGGAGAAATTTGCCGAGCTGGTGAAGGAAAAGAGCGGCGGGCAGATCAATGTGAAACTGTTTCCCGGCGGTGTTCTGGGCAGCGATCCGCAGACACTTTCCGGCTTGCAGGGCGGCGTCGTGGAAATGACGGTGATGAATGCGGGCATCCTGTCCAGCACCGTCAAGGCATTCGAAGCGGTTGATTTGCCATTCCTGTTCAACAGCGGCGAGGAAGCCGACAAGGTCATGGATGGCCCCTTCGGTACCAATCTGATGAAACGCCTGCCCGATACGGGTCTGATCGGGCTTGCCTATTGGGAACTCGGTTTCCGCAATCTGACCAACAACCGTCATCCGGTCGCAAAGCTGGAGGACATTGCCGGGTTGAAGATCCGCACCCTGCAATCGCCGGTTCCGGTTGCCTTGTTCAATGCACTTGGCGCCAATGCGGTGCCGCTGCCCTATACCGAGCTTTATACGGCGCTTGAAACCGGTACGGTGGATGGGCAGGAAAATCCCAATGCCAACATCATCAATGCCAAATTCTATGAAGTGCAGAAATATCTGACGCTGACCCGCCACCAGTATAATCCGCAGATCGTCATGATCAGCAAGAAGTTCTGGGATCGCCTTAACGATGAGGAAAAAGCGGTGATCGAGCAGGCCGCTGTCGAGGCGCGCGATTATCAGCGCAAGGTTTCGCGCGAGCAGGATGCGACGGCGCTGGACGAGATCAAGAAGACCGGCATGCAGGTTACCGAGCTTACGCCGGAAGAAACCACGCGCCTGCGCGATGCGGTAAAGCCGATCATCGACAAGTTTACCGCCGAAATCGGTGCAGAAACGGTCGATGAACTCTTCGCCGAATTGAAGAAGGTACGCGGCGAAAACTAAAACAGTACGGCTGAATATCTTGCCGATACTGAACTAGATGGTTCCGGGCCGATTTGTCCGGAACCGCCCGTGGACTCCGGTCTGGCCGGAGACAGGAGTGTGACATGAAGACTTCGATAGCAACCGTCTCCATCAGCGGAGATCTCCAGCAGAAACTGGGGGCCATCGCCAAAGCCGGTTTCGACGGGGTTGAGATTTTCGAGAACGATTTTCTCACCTTTGACGAAAGCCCGCGTCAGGTGGGCCAGATGGCGCGCGATCTTGGCCTGGAGATCACACTTTTCCAGCCATTCCGTGATTTTGAAGGTATGCCGGAGCCTTTGCGCAGCCGCACTTTCGATCGGGCGGAACGCAAGTTCGACCTCATGCAGGAGCTGGGCACCGATCTCGTTCTGGTCTGTTCCAACGTGTCGCCAGCTGCCATTGGTGGCATCGACCGCGCGGCGGACGATTTTCGCGAACTTGGCGAAAGAGCGGCACGGCGCAATCTGCGTGTCGGTTATGAGGCTCTCGCCTGGGGTCGCCATATCAGCGACCATCGCGATGCATGGGAGATTGTGCGCCGCGCCGATCATCCCAATGTCGGCCTAATCCTCGACAGTTTTCATACTCTGGCGCGCAAGATCGACGTGAACTCGATCCGCTCCATTCCGAAGGACAAGCTTTTCATCATCCAGATGGCCGACGCGCCACTGATCGATATGGATCTGCTTTACTGGAGCCGCCATTATCGCAACATGCCGGGCGAGGGCGACCTACCGGTGCTGGATTTCATGCGTGCGGTGGCTGCGACCGGCTATGACGGTTATTTCTCGCTCGAAATCTTCAACGATCAGTTCCGTGGCGGATCGCCAGCCACCATCGCCGCCGACGGACGCCGTTCGCTGATCTATCTTGGCGATCAGGTTCGCCGGGTCGAGCCGGACAACAAGCTGACGGTTGCTGCCATGCCGCCCCGCGCAAAGGTGCACCGTGTCGGCTTTGTCGAGTTTGCCACCCATGCCGATGATGCCGAACGGCTGGTTTCCGCAGTTGGTGCGCTGGGCTTCAAACTCGCTGGCAAGCATCGCACGAAGGACGTTGCGCTCTACCGGCAGGGCGACATCAACCTCGTCATCAATACGGATACGCGCGGCTTCGCCAGCTCGGCCTATGCAGTACACGGCACTGCTGCTTATGCCATGGGGCTTGTCGTGGACGATGCGGCTGAGGCCCATGCCCGCGCAGTGGCCATGGGCGCGGAAAGTTTTGAGCAACCGCTCGATCCGGGCGAAATCGGTATGCCTGCCATTCGTGGCGTTGGCGGCGGGCTGGTCTATTTCCTCGATGAGAAGACCGATCTCGGCCGTATCTTTGATATCGAGTTCGAGCCGGTCGCAGGCAATGATACAGGGACCAGTGTCGGTCTCACCCATATCGATCACGTTGCCCAGACGATGAAGTTCGATGAACTTCTGACCTGGCTGCTTTTCTATACTTCGCTTACGGAATCGCGGAAGTCGCCCATGGTCGACATCGTTGATCCGGGCGGCGTCGTGCGCAGTCAGGTGGTGGAAAACGATGAGGGAACGCTGCGCATCACGCTCAACGGCGCGGAAAACCGTCGCACGCTGGCCGGTCGCTTCATTGCCGAGACCTTCGGGTCGGGCATCCAGCATCTGGCCTTTGCGACGGATGATATCTTCGCGACGGCTGCGGCTTTGCGCGACAACGGCTTCCATACGCTGGAAATCTCGCCGAATTATTACGACGATCTGGAAGCGCGTCTCGGTCTCGATCCGGAATTCACCGACCGGCTCAAGGCCGCGAACGTGCTTTATGATCGCGATGAGAGTGGGGAATATTTCCAGCTTTACAGCCCGACCGACGATCAGGGCTTCTTTTTCGAAGTCGTGCAGAGGCGAGGCTACAAGGGATATGGCGCAGCCAATGCGATCTTCCGCATTGCGGCGCTGCGGCGATACATGCGTCCGGCGGGCATGCCAAAAAGTGCTGTGGCACTCTGAACGCTGAAGGGGGAGGACTATGGCAAAGGCACTCGCCAAGGCGCAGCCGCGCAAGAACGATCCTGACGCAACGCGCGAGAATATTCTCGATGTCGCGGCGCGGGAGTTCGTGGCATCGGGTTTCTCCGGCGCGCGCGTGGATGAAATCGCGGCGCAGACCCGCACGTCCAAGCGCATGATCTACTATTACTTCGGCAGCAAGGATGGGCTTTATCTCGCCGTGCTGGAACGGGCCTATGGCAAGATACGCACGCTTGAAAGCTCACTGTCGCTCGACGATCAGGACCCGGAATCCGCCATGCGCAGTCTGGTGGAAAGCACTTTCGACCATGACGATGCCAATCCGGATTTCGTGCGGCTCGTCGCGGTGGAAAATATTCACCGCGCCGAACATATGGAACGCTCGGATGTTCTGTCGCGCCAGAATGTAACCATTCTGGAGACGATCGAGAAAATTCTGGAGCGCGGGCGCGAGCAGGGCATCTTTCAACGGCGCATTTCCGCGCTCGACCTTCACATGCTGATCAGTGCGCAATGCTTCTTTCGTGTGTCCAACAGACATACGTTCGGCGCGATTTTCGGCACCGACCTGATGGCGTCCGACGTGAAGGCGCGGCATCGCCGCCTGATCAGCGATACGATCATCGCTCTTTTGAAAAGCCCGGAATAACGAGGATCGACATATCGTCCGATCCTGCGGAGATGAGAATTGATAAGTGAAGTGACCAAACGTCGTGTGCATGTGGGTCTGATCGGCGCAAACATTCAACGTTCGCTTTCGCCGGCAATGCATATGCGGGAAGGCGAGGCCGCCGGGCTGGCCTATCGCTACGACATTATCGACATCGCCGAGAACGGGCGTTCGGAACGCGATCTGCCAGCCCTTGTCGCGGAGGCCGAAGCTGCAGGATTTGCCGGGCTCAATATCACCCATCCCTGCAAGCAGGCTGCGGTGGCGCTGGTCGATGAACTTTCGCCCCATGCCTTGGCCCTGCAATCAATCAACACGATGGTGTTTTCCGACGGCAGGCGCATCGGTCACAATACCGACTGGTGGGGCTACGCTGAAGGGTTTCGCCGCGGCCTGCCGGATGCGTCGTTGGAGCGTGTCGTGTTGCTCGGTGCGGGCGGGGCGGGCGTTGCCGTTGCCTATGCGCTGGCGGAAATGGGTGCAAGGGAGGTCCACATCTTCGACCTCGATGCCACGAAGGTCGATGCGGTAATTGGCAAGCTTGTTTCGGTGCAGCCGCAATGCAGTTTCATTGCCGGGGCCGATCTGGAGGAGACACTGGCACAGGCTTCGGGTCTGGTCCATGCAACACCAACGGGCATGGACGCGCATCCGGGTCTGCCGCTTGCGCCTGAGCTGGTGCAGCCGCACCTCTGGGTTTCGGACATTGTTTATTTTCCTCTGCAGACGGCGCTTGTCCGGCTTGCCAGGGAGCGCGGATGCCGCGTACTCGACGGTGGCGGCATGGCTGTGTTTCAGGCGGTCGGCGCGTTTGAACTCTTCAGTGGCATCAAGGCTGACCCGAACCGGATGCTCGCCCATTTCGCGCAGTTGCAGGCGCGGAGCTAGTCTGTTCCCAGTTTGTCATTTCAATAGGCGCGTCGGAAACCGACGCGCCTTTTTCCGTTCAGAAATTTTCTGGAATTGATGACGCGTCGTTCCAAGATCGTTCATTAGAGCGTTTCCCTTTCAAGTTGGATCATATCCGCACGAGTTGAAGTAATTCTGAGCCTCTTGCGGTTCGATGAGTTCAACCATCTGACCGATGCGATCCCAAAGCCCATTGACTGTTCTCTCGGCAGCCTTTCGTAAAAGCGCCTTCAGCTTGGAGAAGGCCTTTTCGATCGGGTTGAAGTCTGGACTGTAAGGTGGAAGGAACATCATTGTCGCGCCGACCGCCTCGATCAATTCTCTTGCTGCCGGTCGTTTGTGGCTGGACAGATTATCGAGGATGACAATATCACCTGGTTTCAATGTTGGAACCAACACCTGAGCGACATACGCCTCGAACCAATCACCGTTGATGGGGCCGTCGATGACAAGTGGCGCGACCATTCCCGTATTGCGCAGCCCCGCAACCAACGTGGTCGTTTTGCGATGGCCGTGAGGAAAACCCATTCGCAACCGCTCACCCTTGCGGCACCGCCCATGACTACGGGCCATATTGGTCGCTGTCCAGGTCTCATCGATGAACACGAGCCGCTCTGGATCGAGATCAAGTTGCTCCTCGAACCAGCATTGCCGCTTTTCCAGAACGTCTGGACGGCTTTGCTCTACAGCATGGCCAGTCTTTTTTTACGCGTTTGTTCGTGCCGGACAAGAAAGCGGTGCAGTGCCGACTTGCTGATTATGATGCCTTGGGCGGCCAAATCACTGCGAAGTTCGAAGAGAGTACCGTCCCTGTGTTCGGCGAGCCAGATCATGATCTGATCAGCATGAGCTTCTGTCTTGTGAGAATTGCGGTCGCCGCCCAGTGGACCGGGTCGAACATTTCCCTGCTGGAGTTGAAGGTTACGCCAACGGCTAACGCTGGCTGCGCTTACACCGAAACGCTCAGCAGCCTCTCGATGCGATGCACCGCCATCAACGGCAGCAACTACACGTATTCGAAGATCAATGGAAAGGGCTCGCGACATATCTGCCGACCTCCATCGGCAGATAGCTTGAATCAGAAAGTAACTGATTTGCAAAGCCTGCTGATTCAATCAGGCAGGGAAACGCTCTAAAAATATTCAGATTGTTGACAATATTTCGAACGCGTGTTTAGCTTGAATATCCTTTCTCCGCCAAATGAGGGAAAGGTAAAGCTAAGTAAGGGGAACTAAAATGATCAATAGACGCGCAGTTGTTAAGACTGCGGCGCTAGGCGCCGTTTCTATATTTGCGCTCATGTCCGCGTCGGCCTCCCAGGCAGCGGACAAGGAGCTGAAGATCGGTTTCGTCGGTGTCACCAGCGGCCCTGCGGCGGCCTGGGGCACATCCAATGTTCGCTCGATGCAGGTTCGTGCCGACTGGCTCAACGAGCAGGGCGGCGTGAAGATCGGCGACGATACCTACAAGATCAAAGTCGTCACCTTCGATGATCAGAAAGACCCGAAGCGCGCCATCGCCGGCATGGAAAAGATGGCACAGGAAGGCATTCACTACGTCGTGGGTCCGAATGTGGATGACGGCGCCGCTGCCGTCCGTCCGGTGGCGGAAGCCAAGGGCATCATCTATTTCCCTTATTCCTTCCCGAAGGAACTTTATACGCCACCAGCGTCCAATGCTGTTCTCGGCATGATCGCCAACTATCAGTCCGGCCCGGCGATCTATAAATATCTGAAGGAAAACAAGGGCATCAAGACGGTGGCCTTTGTGGCGGCCAATGAATCCGATCCGCTCAGCCAGCGCGACAGCGGCATCGAGGCAGCCAAGGCGCTCGGTCTTGAAGTCGTCTCCACCAACGATGCCTATCAGAACGATACGCGCGACTTCACGCCTGTTCTGACGCCGATTGTCATGCAGAAGCCGGATCTGCTGGTTCTGTCGGGCGTTGCGCCGGGCAATGCGCCGTTGCTGATCCGCGCTGCGCGTGAGCTTGGTTATCAGGGCTTCATTTCCACCGAAACCGCGCAGGACGCCAAGGTTCTGGAAGAAGGTGCAGGCGAACTCGCCAATGGCTTCATCTCGGTGGGTGGCGCTTCCACGCCTGAAATCGCATCCGACGTGATGAAGGAATTCGTTGACCGTTATACCAAGGCCTATGGCGAATATAATGACGAGTCCAACACCAAGGTCTATGCGCTCGAATACATTGTCGAGACGCTGAAGGCCAACCCGGCTGCGGTCGACAATGTCGAGGAATTCAAGAAGACGGTGGACACGTTCTCCGCGCCCAATCCTTTCGTCAAGGGCGATGGCGACGGTTCCAAGCTGACCTATGTCGGCACCTCCTCCTTCACGCAGAAGCGCCAGCTCGGTATTCCGATGGTTGTGACAGAATACAAGGACGGCAAGTTTGAAACGCTTTTCGTCGGCCAGGTCGATTAACCGATAGGCCTGTGAAAAGCCCGAAGCGGAAGAGGGGTACTTCTGCTTCGGGCCTCCCAATCGCTAGAGCGCATCCCGAAAAGTGCAAAGCGGTTTTCGGAATAAGATGCGCGTTAAAACAAACAGTTAGAGCGTTTCCAATGGCTCATGCCAAACGGGAAATGCTCCAGGAACTGTCACGGAGTTTTGGGCCTGCCTTGCAGTTTACCCGGCACTTCACACGAGGGAGTCTGCCTTCATGGAACAAGTGATAGCCAATGGGCTATATCTGGGTGCGCAATATGCACTGATCGCGTTGGGACTGACGCTGATCTTCGCGCTCATGAACGTCCTCAATTTCGCGCACGGCCAGATGTATGTGCTGGGCGGTTTTGTCACCTATACGGTTTACGGACAGCTTGGCCTGCCGTTTGTTGTCGCTCTTCTGGCTTCCGCGGTCACTTTGATGATCGTTGGTGCGCTGATCGAAAAATTTCTCTTCCGGCCGGTCATCAAGCGAAGTCTGCGCGATGAAAGCACGATGCTGCTTGCTGCGGCCGTCGCTTTCTTTCTGGATGCGGTGATCCTGCTTCTGTTCGGTGAAAAGCAGCGCGGCGTGCCGAAGATCGTCAATGGCGTGTTCGTCTCCGACAGCCTGATCATGCCTTATGACCGCATTCTGATCGGAGTGCTTGCCGTGGTCTTCATCGCAGCTTTCGTTCTTTTCATGCAATACACCAAACCCGGTCGCGCCATGCGCGCACTTGCCCAGGACCGCGTGGCCGCGCAGTTGATGGGTGTGAATGTCGATCGTTATTCAATGATCGGCTTCGCGCTGGGGGCAATGCTTGCAGGTCTGGTGGGCGGGTTGCTGGTCGCGATTACCGGCGTCAATTCCGGCATCGGCGGCGCCATCTCCATCAAGGCTTTCATGATGGTGATGATCGGCGGCGCAGGCGTCGTGAGCGGTGCCATTGCTGGCGGCTTTATCCTCGGTATGATGGAATCCGTCGGGCTGACGGTGCTGCGCTCCTATGGCGACATCACCTATCTCGTCATCTTCGCCGCATTGATGGTGTTCCTGAGCATCCGTCCGAACGGGCTCATGGGCAAGCCGTGGGGTTGAGGGGGCAATCATGACAAAGACAACAAAGCTTATCGGCGTTGCTGCCTTTCTGGCTCTGATCTTCATCGGTATTCCGGTGCTGATCGAGACTACCGGAAGGCACGACCTCTATTATACGCTCACTTCGGTGGCGCTTCTCTCCATTGTTAGTGGCGGGGTGTGGCTCACCTTCTATATCGGTCGCATCAATATCGGCCAGGGTGCCTATGCTCTTATGGGCGGCTATGTGTCGGCGATCCTGATGGTGAAATATGGCGTCTCCTTCTGGCTGACGCTTCCTCTGGCCGGGCTGTTCTGCGCTTTCGCCAGCATCCTGATCGGCATTCCGATCCTGCGGCTTCGCGGCGTCTATTTCGCCATGGTCACGCTGGTTCTGACCGAAGTTGCCCGTCTTCTGGCGATGGCGCTGCCCATCACCAATGGCGCCAAGGGCATGGTCAGCATTCCGATGCCGGGTGGCATATCGCTTTTCGGCCTGACCATCCTGCCGGATTTCGCAACATTGCAGAACCCGCGCGCGGCCTTCTATTTCGTATCCATTGTGCTGATGGTGCTGTGCTTCGCGGGGCTTTATCGCCTCATCAATTCGCGCATCGGTGGTCTTTGCCAGTCGTTGCAGCAAAATGAGGAGCTTGCCTCGTCGATTGGCGTCAACATCACCAATCTGCGCGTGCTGGCTTATGCGATCTCGTCCTTCCTTGGCGGGCTTGGCGGTGCGATGTTCGTGGCGATCTCGCAGTCGATCTATCCGTCGAGCTTCACCGTCACGGACTCGGTCAATTTCATGCTCAACTGCTTCCTGGGCGGGCTTGGCTATGTCTTCGGTCCGATCATTGGAACCTTCGTCCTCTATTTCGGTTGGGACTTCCTGTTCCAGACCGGCAAGTTCCAGCTTCTGATCTTCTCCAGCGTTCTCATCATCCTGATGCTGTTCCTGCCTAACGGGCTTCTCAGCCTCAGACTGACCGGAAAGAAGGGAGCAGGATCATGAGCGATCTTCTGGAAGTCAAAAGCGTTACCAAACGTTTCGGCGGTCTGGTGGCGGTCAACGATGTCTCCTTTTCGGTGCGTGAAAAGGAAATCCTGTCGGTCATCGGGCCGAATGGCGCGGGCAAATCCACGCTGTTCAAGCTGATCGCCTCATTTCTCACGCCCACCTCCGGGGAAGTCCGCTTCAAGGGCGAACGCATTTCCGGTCTGGCACCGCATATCGTGGCGCGAAAGGGCGTGGTGCGCACCTTTCAGGAAACGACGATCTTCAAGGGCATGACGGTGCGCGACAATGTGATTGTCGGCCACCATCTGCGCGCCAAGGCGAGTTTCCTCGGCTGTTATGTGGGGTCAAGCCTTGCTCGCCGGGATCAGGAGGAATTCGGACGCTCCGCCGATGAAATCCTGCAGTTTCTCGGCCTGTGGAAGCAGCGGGACGAGGTTGCGCAGAACCTGCCGCATGGTCACTTGCGGGCGCTTGGCATTGCCATCGGTCTCGCCACGGAGCCGAAAATCCTGCTTCTGGATGAACCCTTTGCCGGGATGAACCATGACGAAACCGTCAAGGCGGTGGAAATGGTGCGGGCGGTCCGTGACCGGGGTGTCACGGTGCTGCTGGTGGAACATGACATGCCGGCGGTGATGAATATTTCCGACCGGATCGTCGTCATCAATTTCGGCCAGAAGATCGCGGAAGGAACGCCGAAACAGATCCAGGAAAACGAGAAGGTGATCGAAGCCTATCTCGGCGCAGAAGACGAAACGATTGGATATTGACCATGGCAGAGCTTCTCAAAGTTTCCGATGCCGAACTCTATTACGATCACGTCTATGCGCTGAAAGGCGTTTCGCTGAGCGTTCAGGAGGGAGAGACAGTCGCGCTGATCGGCGCAAATGGTGCGGGCAAATCCTCGATCCTGCGGGCGATCACGGGGCTGAAAAAGATCCGCAAGGGCGAAATCCATTATGAGGGCCGCCGGATCGACGGCACCCGGTCGGACGAGATCGTCAAGATGGGGATTGCCATGGTACCGGAAGGCCGCCGCGTCTTTCCCTATATGAGCGTGCGCGACAATCTGATGATGGGGGCGTTTACCCGTTCCAGCAAGGCGGATATCGCCAACACGCTGGAGATGGTTCTGGGGCGGTTCCCGCGCCTGAAGGAACGCTATTCGCAGGCCGCAGGCACAATGAGCGGCGGCGAGCAGCAGATGCTGGTCATTGGGCGTGCGCTCATGGCCAAACCGAAGCTTTTGCTGCTGGACGAGCCATCTCTCGGGGTCGCACCCAAACTGGTGCAGGATATCGCCCGCTCCATCGTCGCCATCAACCGCGACGAAAAGGTGAGCGTTCTTCTGGTCGAGCAGAATTCACGGATGGCGCTCCGCATCTCGCAGCGCGCCTATGCCCTGACGACCGGAAAGATCGTCCTGTCCGGTAATTCGGAAGAACTGGCGACGGATGATCGCGTCGCGAAACTCTATCTGGGCGGGGAAATCTGACCGCCGGTATTGCAGACTAGGCAGAGCGTCCGAAAGACGCTCTGGACCATCCAGAACGAAAACAAATATTTCGATGGTTCGAGGAAAATGGAAATACTTGTCATCAACCCCAATACAACTGCATCGATGACGCACAAGATCGGCGAGGCTGCACGCAGCGTGGCAGGTGCCGGCACGACAATCATCGCAAGCAATCCCGCCGACGGTCCGCCGAGCATCGAAGGATATTTCGACGAGGTTTTTGCCATTCCCGGCATGATCGGGGAAATGCAGAAGCGCCCGACCGCCGATGCCTGCGTCATTGCCTGTTTCGACGATACCGGCCTTGATGCAGCGCGCTGTGCCGGAACCATGCCGGTGATCGGCATCGGCGAGGCGGCTTTTCACATGGCAAGCCTGATTGCCGGAAAGTTCAGCGTTGTCACCACATTGTCGCGTTCGGTGCCTGCAATCGAGCATAACCTGTCCCGCTATGGTCTCATGTCGCGTTGCGCCCGTGTTCGGGCCAGCGACGTGGCCGTACTTGACCTCGAAATTCCGGGATCAGACGCGCGCAACAAGGTCTCGAACGAGATCGCGAAGGCGATCCGGGAAGACCATGCCGAAGCGATTGTGCTTGGTTGTGCGGGCATGGCCGACCTTGCTGCTTCTCTGTCCAGGGAGCATGGGCTGCCGGTCATCGACGGCGTGACCTGTGCGGTGAAACTGTGTGAAAGCCTTGTCGGTCTCGGCTTGAAAACATCGAAACTGGGTGGCTATCAGCTGCCGCGAATGAAGGATTTTCAAGGTATTTTTGAACCTTTTTCGCCCCAGAATTGACGTTCAGATGATTTCAGCCGGGTTTGTGCATCAAAACTCGCGACATTGTTGACACTCGCCGGACCTGTGTTCGATATGTAAGGAAATTGATAGAGGATTTGCGGATGCAGTATCGACCGATTGCATCTGCCATTTGAACAGCTTCTACTGGATGATGATGAACCTGGCTGCGACGAACATGACAGACCAAAACGGCGGGAATGTGCGTTGGCTTCCGGTCTATAACGGCTTGCGCGAGGCGGTCGTCAGCCATCGTCTGCTTCCCGGCACCAAGTTGCCGGAGGACGAGCTGGCGACGATCTATTCCGTCAGCCGTGCCTTTGTTCGCTCCGCCCTGCAGGCGCTGGCGCATGACAGGCTGGTGCGTCTGGAACCCAATCGCGGTGCCTTCGTTGCCGAACCCTCGCGCGAGGAAGCGCGCGAAGTGTTCGAGGCGCGCTTGCTGATCGAGCCGGAGGTGGCTTCGCTTGCAGCGAAGGTCATCAAGCCCCAGCAGGTCAAGCAGCTGCGCCAGCATCTCCATGACGAGCATGAAGCACTTCATGCCGGACGCGACAGCGAGGCGATCATGCTGTCGGCGCTTTTCCATACGCATCTGGCCGAAATTTCGGGACACTCGATCCTGGCGGGTTTTGTCGGCGATCTGCTGCCGCGTTCCTCGCTCATCATTTCGCTCTATTGGGAACGGCGCGAGACGACCTGCCAGAGCGACGCGCATCATGCGCTGGTCGATGCCATCGAAGAGCACAGGAGCGACGACGCTGCGGCCCTGATGAAGACCCATATTCTTGATCTTCTGGCGGGCCTCAATCTCGAGCGTGTCGAAAAAGAACAGAAGCGTCTGTCCGATATTCTGCGTTAGAGCGCAGATTTGATTCAATCAGGCCTGCGCTCTAACCTATTATATTTTAAGCATAATCTTATCGATCCTCGTTTCACTCCGGTCGGATTATGCTCTAGAACATGTCTCCCCAAAGCGGTTTCCCTTATGGGTGACATGCTCTGGAATATGGCGCGAAATAGCGCATTCACAGCAGCACGAAAGCACCGGATAACAGAAATCGCTCCATTTCAAAAATGGACGCAAGGATAAGATTCCGGATTCTACGCTAACGACTCAAGACTTCAGCCCGGCTATCTTCAATCATCTAGTAAAGCAATCGAAAAACACCGACCGGCGCGCTTCTATTCGGGTGCGTTGAGGGAAATTCTTTGCTTTTTGCCGGATCACGCAAGTGAAGAAGTAGCGTTGGAGGTTCTCGTGAGTATAAACTTCAGATCATCGGGTATATCTGCAGAGCGCATGTCAACACGGCGCATTCTTGTAGCAGGCGGTGCCGGATTTCTCGGTTCTCATCTTTGCGAACGTCTTTTGAACGAAGGAAACTTCGTCATCTGCGTCGATAATTTTTCGACAGGGCGGCTTGAGAACCTGCGCAATCTCCTGCGCTACGACACGTTCAGCTTCGTGCGTCACGATATTGTCAACCCGATCGATCTGCCGGTGGATGAGATTTACAATCTCGCATGCCCCGCATCGCCGCCACATTATCAGGCCGATCCGGTGCACACGATGAAGACGAGCGTCATTGGCTCGCTCAATCTGCTCGAACTTGCCGCGCATTATCAGGCTCGGATTTTTCAGGCTTCAACGTCGGAAGTGTATGGCGATCCGCAAACACATCCGCAGCCGGAAGCCTATTGGGGCAATGTGAACTCTTTCGGCCCCCGGTCCTGCTATGACGAAGGCAAGCGCTCGGCCGAAACGCTGTTCTACGATTTTCACAAGCAGTATGGCGTCGACATCCGTATCGTGCGCATCTTCAACACCTATGGCCCGCGCATGCGACCCGACGATGGTCGTGTCGTGTCGAACTTCATCGTTCAGGCCCTCGAGCGCGAAGATATCACCATCTATGGCGACGGCTCGCAGACCCGTTCCTTCTGCTATGTCGATGACCTGATCGAAGGCTTCAGCCGCTTGATGAGCAGTCAGGTTCAGAAGCCCGTCAATCTCGGCAATCCGGGCGAATTCACTGTGCGTGAGCTGGCCGAGCAGATCATTGCGCTGACAAATTCGTCCTCGCGCATCGTCTATCGCCCGCTGCCAACTGATGATCCGCGCCAGCGGCGCCCGGACATCATGCTCGCCAAGCGTGAACTTGGCTGGGAACCACAGATTGCACTTGTCGAAGGGCTGAAGCAGACGATCGCCTATTTTGAACGCCAGCTGGTCAGACCATCGGGCGAGCTCTTCGAGGTGGCGAGATGACCCGGCAAAATATACTCGTCACCGGTGGTGCTGGCTTCATTGGCAGCCATACCGCCAAGCTTCTGCACAAGAGCGGATTCTCGCCGGTCGTCTATGACAACCTGTCGACGGGTCACCGGTCTTCCGTGCGCTGGGGCAAGTTTGTCGAGGGCGACACGCTTTCGCAGGAACAGCTTATCGCTGCTATCAGGACCTTCGATCCGGCTGCCATCATCCACTTTGCGGCTTCGGCCTATGTGGGTGAATCCGTCACGGACCCCGCAAAATATTATCGCAACAATGTCGGCGGCATCCAGTCCGTTCTGGAGGCCAGCCGCCTGACAGGTGAACGCCCGGTCATTTTCTCGTCGAGCTGCGCCACCTATGGCATTCCGGATGTGCTGCCGATCCGCGAAGGCGAAATGCAGAATCCGATCAACCCTTACGG
This sequence comes from Brucella anthropi ATCC 49188, assembly GCF_000017405.1. Taxonomy (NCBI): domain Bacteria; kingdom Pseudomonadati; phylum Pseudomonadota; class Alphaproteobacteria; order Hyphomicrobiales; family Brucellaceae; genus Brucella; species Brucella anthropi. Next base: position 1,850,541 of record NC_009668.1, on the reverse strand, counting down.
ACGCACAAAGCTGATTGCGGAACATATGCTGGCCGATTATTCGGCAGCCTATGGCATGCCCTATGCGGCACTGCGCTACTTCAATGCCTGCGGCGCTGATCTGGATGGCGAACTGGGCGAAAAGCACGATCCCGAAACTCATTTGATACCGCGCGCCATGCTGGCTGCCGCTGGAACCGCAGATTGCCTCGAAATTTACGGCGATGATTACGATACGCCGGATGGCACCTGCATTCGCGATTATATTCACGTGGTCGATCTGGCACGGGCGCATGTGCTTGCGGTCGAGCATCTGCTGAATGGCGGCGGCAATCTGGTCCTTAATCTGGGAACCGGGCGCGGAACATCCATCAAGGAAATCGTGGATGCGATAGACCGGCTTACCGGACGCAAGGTGCCTGTCGAAATGCGCGCGCGCCGGGCGGGCGATCCGCCGGTGCTTTATGCCGACCCGGCTGAAGCGGCAGCGAAGCTTGGGTTTCGCACGCTCCATTCCGATCTCGACACGATCATCCGCACGGCTGCGCCCTTCTTTGGTCTGGAGATGCGGACATGACACGGCGCGAATTTCATCCGGCCATTGACGGCGACAACGGCGAAAGGGAACCATTGCTGGCGCCCATCTTCACTGGCCGCAAGCGGGTGGAATATGTGGTGGGCATCATCCTGTGGGCGCTCGCCATCACCTATTTCTGGCAATGGTGGTTCATCAGCGCGAAGCACAATCATCTGCTCGGCTCCATTCTGGTGACCGCGCTGCTGGCCTGGATCACGATCCTGCCGCTTTATTTCATCACTATTTTCTTCCACGCAGCGCGCCCGACCGGCCCGCTTCGCATCCCCGCCGGAAGCCGCGTCGCCATGGTCGTCACCAAGGCTCCGTCTGAGCCTTTCGAGGTGGTGGCTGAAACATTGCGCGCCATGCTGGCGCAGGATGTGCCGCACGATACATGGCTTGCCGATGAGGACCCTTCACCCTCGACACTTGCCTGGTGCCGTGAGCATGGCGTGTTCGTTTCCACACGCAAGGGCCGTGCCGACTATCATCGGCAGACCTGGCCGCGCCGTACCCGGTGCAAGGAAGGCAATCTCGCCTTCTTCTACGATCACTATGGCTATGAGCGCTATGATTTCGTCTCGCAGCTCGATGCCGACCATGTGCCTGAGCCGGGTTATCTCTTCAATATGCTGCGGCCCTTCGCTGATCCCGCTGTCGGTTATGTTTCCGCGCCAAGCATTTGTGATCGCAATGCGCATGAAAGCTGGTCGGCCCGCGGGCGTCTCTATGTGGAAGCCAGCATGCATGGCTCGCTGCAGGCCGGTTACAACGGCGGCTTTGCCCCAGTCTGCATCGGCTCTCATTATGCGGTACGCACGGCAGCGCTGAAGGAGATCGGCGGTCTTGGGCCGGAACTGGCCGAGGATCATTCCACGACCCTGTTCATGAACGCGCATGGCTGGCGGGGTGTTCACGCGCTGGATGCCATCGCCCATGGCGACGGTCCGCGCACCTTCGCCGATCTTGTGACGCAGGAATTCCAGTGGTCGCGCAGCCTCGTGATGATCCTGTTGCAATATACGCCGAAGCTGATCGGACGGTTGCCGCTGCGCCTGAAGATCCAGTTTCTGTTCTCGCAGCTCTGGTATCCTCTCTATGCTTTCTTTCTGGCACTGACATTCGTTCTGCCGATAGCCATTCTGGCTTATGGTGATAATTTCGTCAGCGTTACCTATCCCGCTTTCCTGATGCACTTCATGCCGCAATCGCTCGTGATTTTGGCGCTGGCATTCTGGTGGCGGTCGAGCAAGACGTTCCGCCCTGTCGACGGCAGGATTTTCAGCTGGGAAGCGATGCTGTTCCTGCTGGCGCGGTGGCCCTGGGTTCTGGCTGGAACCTTCGCAGCTTTCCGTGACTGGCTGACCGGTTCCTTTGTCGATTTTCGTGTCACGCCGAAAGGCTCATCCGAGGTCGATCCGGTGCCACTGCGGGTGATCGCGCCCTATGCGCTGATCTCCGGTCTGTCCATTCTGCCGGTCCTCCTGGTCAGCGGTGCTGATCAGACACGAGGCTTCTTCATCTTCGCCATCATCAATGCGTGTTTCTACCTGTTCCTGATGGCGATGATCGTGATCCAGCACACACGCGAAAATCACGTGCGGATGACGAGCCGCCTCTATCGACCGGCAATGGCATGCAGTTTTACGGCGCTGGTCGCGCTGACCGGCTTTACCACTGTCGAGCGCGGACGCGACGGCATCGAGGCACTGAGCTGGGGCACGAAAAGCTTCACGGTATTTGACGACCGCTTCTCGGTTGCCGGTGCCGGTGTAGGCGGACGCGACGTCCACAGGACAATTTTCAATCCACGCTGGCGCACGAATACCGCCAGTGGAACGAACTAGCGGGAAAGGCGCGACGATTATGAAGATCGCTGTCATCGGTACGGGATATGTCGGATTGGTCAGTGGCACGTGCTTCGCGGCATGGGGACACGAGGTCGTCTGCGTCGACAAGGATGCCCAGAAGATTGTCCGGCTGGAGCGCGGCATCGTGCCGATCTACGAGCCGGGGCTGGATGAACTGGTGGAACGCAATTTCGCCTTTGGCCGGCTCAGCTTCACGACCAATCTGGCGGAAGCCGTCAAGGGTGCGGAGCTTGTCTTCATTGCCGTCGGCACACCGGCACGGGCGGGGCACGGCGATGCCGATCTGTCCTTCGTCTATATGGCCGCTCGCGAGCTTGCGCCGCTGATCGAAGACCATAGCGTCGTCGTGGTCAAGTCCACCGTTCCGGTCGGCACAGGCGATGTGGTGCAGAAGATCATCGGCTCGGTGCGCCGACCCGGCACATTCTCTGTTGCTTCCAATCCGGAGTTTCTGCGTGAGGGTGTTGCGATCCGCGATTTTCTGGAGCCCGATCGCGTCGTCATCGGCGTGGAAGATGAGCGCGCTCGTTCTGCGCTCGTCGCCCTTTACGCTCCACCGCTTGAGGCCGCAAAGACGCCAATCGTGATCACGCAGCGCCGGACATCGGAACTGATCAAATATGCGGCCAACGCTTTTCTCGCCACCAAGATCACCTTCATCAATGAACTGGCGGATCTGTGTGAGGAAGTCGGCAGCGATGTCACCGAGCTGGCGCTCGGCATGGGGCTGGACAAGCGTATCGGCACCAGTTTTCTCAATGCGGGGCCGGGATATGGTGGCTCCTGTTTTCCGAAGGATACGATAGCGCTTTTGCGCACCGCGCAGGATCACGGGGTCGCCCTGCGGCTGGTCGAGGAAACGGTTACCGTCAATGAAGCGCGCAAGCGTCGCATGGCGCTGAAGGTGCTGGATGCGCTCGGCGGCAGCGTCGAAGGCCGGACGATTGCCGTCCTCGGCCTGACGTTCAAACCCGATACGGATGATATGCGCGATGCGCCGTCCATCCCGCTTATCGAAACCTTGCAGCGCTTCGGTGCCAGCATCCGGGCCTACGATCCGGCCGGAATGGAGAATGCGCGCCGTCTTCTCAGCGACGTCGAGTTTTACGACGACCCTTACGAGTGCCTGAGCACTGCCGATGCGGCAGTGGTCGTGACCGAATGGGACAGTGTCCGCAAGCTTGATCTCGTTCGGATGAAACAGGTCATGCGGGACGCCGTACTCGTTGACTTGCGCAATGTCTTTTCACCGGCGGTTGCCGAGAATCTGGGCTTCCGGATTTCGACAATCGGCCGTCCTGTTCAACTGCGGCAGGAAACAAGACCAACAAACGTTCTGCCGCACGCGCGCATCCGTCAATCGCAAGAACCCTTGGCGGGTGCGCGCAACCTGAAGGTCGTGGGAGGTTCAAATGAAACATGTGATGTTTGAAGGCCAACGGTCCCGATCTGGTCGGAACACTGATCGGAGCAGATATGTCCTGCCGCTGGTTGTCCTGCTTGCGGGGCTAAGTGGACCGGCTGGAGCGGCAACGGTTCCGGTAGATGGTTTGCCCGACGGCGCCCGTGTGATGACGCCTGCCGAGCTTTACCTACTCTATCGTGACAAGAACTGGCAGTGGGCTGACGGCGCTGGCCGGATGGAAAGCCAGAACCGCCGTTTCACCGCCCGTGTCGATGGCGAGAAGGGAAAGGCATGGGCTGAAGGCCGCTGGCGGATCACCTGGTCGGGCCAGATGTGCTTCGATGCGAAATGGCATCTGGCTCATGGCGTCTTCCCGAACAAGACCTGCTTCTCTCACCGTATCGCCGATGGGACGATCTATCAGAAACGTGAGCCGGACGGTGTCTGGTACGTCTTCCGCCATGCTGGCGGAAACAAGGATGACGAGGCGCGCAAGCTCCTCTCCATCGAAACAATAACGCCCAAAACGGAAGCGCTGAATCTGGCGTTGCCCGTTGCCCAATCGCCCGTACAATAAAGGAGGCGGCGATGAAAACCTCATATAAAATAGCAACAGCAATTCTTTGCGGTGGGCTGCTTTCAACCGCTGTTTACGCAGCGAGCGGTGTTTCGGGTGCCAATGTCGACACCCGCAACATGTTCCACGACAAGCGCCCGGTCATTACCCCGCAATCCATCAAGTTCGGGGCCTATGATCCGCACGGGGATTTCACCAACGATCCCAATTCCCGCATCGAGCATCTGTTCCTTCCGTGGGAGGATGTGGACCTGACGAGCCTGTCAACCGCTGATGCCTATGCGCAGGAACGGGGCCGCGAACTGCTGATCACCGTCGAACCCTGGTCGTGGGCTCGCGACTGGCGCGTTGCACCGGATGATCTCCTGAGCGGAATCGTGCGGGGGCATTACGATACAAACATGGCTGCCGTCTGCTCCGCTGCTTCGAAGCTGAAGAGCCCTGTGACCATTCGCTGGGCGCAGGAAATGGACGACAAGACGGGCCAGTTCACCTGGTCCTACTGGTCGGCACAGGGTTACGTCCGTGCCTATCAGCATGCGGTCAATGTCTGCCGCAAGTCATTGCCGAATGCCAAGTATATGTGGTCGCCGAAGGGAGATGCGGGGCTTGAGGCCTATTATCCGGGCGATGGTTATGTCGATGTGATCGGCCTGTCGGTGTTCGGCTACGAACCTTACGATATGCTGGAACTGGGACATGCGTCCACATTCGTTGAACGGACAAAACCGGGATACGACCGGGTGGTAGGCTTCAAGAAGCCGATTGTTATCGCTGAGCTCGGTTATGAAGGAAGCGACGCCTATGTCCGGGCCTGGGCACAGGAAACCAACAAGCCGCAGCCCGAATTTCCGGAACTGACTGCGACCGTCTACTTCAACGACCGCGAAGTCTATCCGTGGCCACGGGGTGTCGGGCGGCCTGACTGGCGGGTTGCGAACCATCCGCTTGATTGATGTCGCATTTACCTCACGCAAAACCGCTTCGCACTTTTGCTGGAAATGCTCCAACGTCTGAACAGGAATACGACAATGTTTTCGATCCGTTTGAGAACCGTAAGTGCGGCGCTGTCCGTACTTCTTCTGGCAGGCGCTGCCGATGCGGCGCCGAAACAGAAAACCGAGGACCCGATCGCCATCAAGGCTGCGGCGGCTGCACCGCTGTCAGCCGACGCGCTTGAGGCGCTCTATTCCGGTAAGTCATGGAAATGGAAGGATGGCGGCGGCTATTTCTCTGCCGACAGACATCGTTTCATCGCCTGGTCGCAGAAAGGCAGGGCGTGGTCTTACGGGCAGGGGCGCTGGTATGCCACCAATCGCGGCAAGCTTTGCCTGCAGGCCTATTGGGTCAACAAGATGGGCGGCGGCAGCGATACGACCTGCTTTCTCCATCGCGAGAAAGATGGCGTCATCTATCAGAAGCGCTCACTGGGCGGTAGCTGGTATGTCTTCCGCAACAATCCGCCACGCCCGACCGATGAGGCCGCCAAGCTGCTGCGCGGTGACCGTGTCAGTAAGGGGCTGGCAATCATGAAAGCCAAGGCGAGATAATCGCCAGGCAAGCATGCCGGCTCGCTGATCTGTATGGAGTTCTTGCGAGCCGGTATGCCATGGAGCGCATTCCGAAAACAGTTTCACGCCGGTCGGATTGTGCTCTAATCGCGGATGAAGCAGCGGGATTTCTGCCCGAAACCGCTCGGCGTGCACACATAGGGCGTACCGGCCGCATATTGCGTGGCGGAAACCCTGATGACCTTGGCCGGTGCAGGCTTGTTGTAGCGCGCTTGGCTATTCACCTTGTACTTGACGAGGTAAACGGAAACCGTTTCGCTTTTCTGCTTGCGGGCATCCTTGGCTTCGGCGCCTGCCGTCAGGCATAATGAAGCGGACAGTCCAACGACAATAGCGGCAGCCCATTTCAAGCTTTCGCGGCGCACAGTATATGCAAATACATTGTTCATGCGATTGCCTCCGGTTGTTATTACCGTGCTTTCTATCGGACGCGTTTTAATATTCTGGCCGGATTTTCCTGAAAATTTTCATCAAATGGGATGCAATCAACTCATTTCAGAGACCGTTTTGCGCGCTCCGACACTTCCGGCCAAATCTGGGAAAAGGCCGGGAAAGCGGGGTTGTCGGCGCGTAAGAGGAAACGTCGGCTACCGGTCTGAACGGTTACGTGGCTGATAGTGTTCCAGCTTATTTTGTTTTTATACGTGCAAATGCTACTATCAACGCAGGGCTTGGGTCGCCATTACCGCGCCTCGAGCCTCCGGGTTGGTTTAGGGAGTTGCCGTGACATCCCCGAGCGACAAGGCCTCGCGTGATCTGAAGCCCGATTTTGTGGAGCGCCGCCAGTCAGTGCGCGTTCCACTCGCGCCCCTTGGAGAAGATGCCCGAAGCACCAATATTCTGACCCCGCTGGTCTTTACGACCGAAGAGCTGGAACCCCGCGCACAGTTTCCCACATGGCAACAGCACGTGGCTCCCCTCTATGATGTGCGGATGCCGGATGGTGTGAACGCCGAAGACGGTTTTGCCGTTACCCAGAAAGTCTGGGATCTGCGCGGCATGCTGCTGATAGAACAGACTGTTCCTCCATTCAGCTATGAACGTACAGCGGAAAAGGTTCGTTTCAGCCCGATTGATCACTGGCAGATCAGTTTTCTGCGAAGCGGTCGCACATGGACGGCGGTGGATGATCGTGTGGCGGAAAACGAGCCCGGCATGATCAATATCCGTTCGTTTGGCTATCCGTTTCGCGGTCGTGCGCTGGCAACGGACGTGGTGCTGCTGATCATTCCGGTCGATCATTTCGCCGGTCTGGGCGGTATGCCGGAAGCGTGCAACAATGCGACGCTCGGAGGCTATCGCGCCAAGCTGCTGATCGACTTCGTATCGACGATCCAGGCGGGGCTTGACCATATCAGAAGCGAAGACCTGCCGGAGCTGCGCGACGCCCTGCGCCAGATCGTATTTGACACGATCGCCCCTTTGGTAAAGGAAAACGATGCGAGCGAACACAATGCGTCTCTCGGGGCTTCTCTGGGGTTGATGACCAAGGCCAGACGCTTCATCCAGAAAAATCTCACGTCCCGTGAACTCACGCCCGATGCACTGAGCAAGGAGCTCGCCATCTCACGCACACATCTCTATCAGCTGTTCGAAGGCTCGGGCGGGGTACTCAACTATATTCGCCAGAAGCGTTTGCTTGCAGCACATGAGATGCTTGCGGATGCATCCGAAAACCGCAGGGTGTCCGACATCGCGCAGCTGTTTGGCTTCGATACGGCAGCCAATTTCACGCGGGCATTCACGCAGCATTTTGGCTACAGTCCGAGCAATGTCCGCAAGTCGTTGTCGCGAAACGACGGCGTCAGCGACAGCCAGTCTGACGCGAACCGCTCCCTCACTTTCTCAACCCTGCTACGAACGCTGGCAACGACCGGTGCGTAAAGTTCCAGAAGAATGATCGTTATAGTTTGACGATCTGTCGGAAGCAGACCGCCAGAGCATTTCCTGTTTTGATTGAATCATAGGAAATGCTCTATCCGTTTGTTTTTACGCATGTCTTTATTCCGAAACCGGTTTCCACTTTCGAGAGACATGCTCTAGTCGTTTTCCGGCAAACGTGGAAAGTGCTCCATCGTTTCATCAAGGAACACCCATTCATGCTTCGATTGCTCGAATACAGATAGGGTGGGCTGGGCAAAAGCCGGATCGGCAAAAAGGCCAACCGCCACGCCGATTACGGAAGGGGCCGCATCAGGCAGCCAATAGACGGTCGAGCCGCAAGCCGGGCAAAAATGCATCCGGACCTTGCGGCCACTTTCCGCCGTCCGAATGAATTCCGTCGATGCGCCTGAAATTTCAACGCAGCCTATCGCATAGAAGGCATTTGCACTGAATGGCGAACCTGTTCTCCGCTGACAGGCGAAGCAGTGGCACAGTGCCGTTAATTGCGGTGGCCCGTGGGGTGTTACTGTCAGATTTCCGCATGCGCATTGAGCATAGATCATGGATTTCTCCTGCATGGTGAGATCGCATCATCAGAAATGGAATGGAAATACAGCCCGAATGGCCAGAGTGTTCCGGAAGGAACTGGCTAGGGCTTCGGGTTCGGCTGCAACTCCAGCAGCATCTGAACCGAATACTGCACATTATTATCGCTCCAGGCTCTATTCGCAAGTTCGGCTGGATAGAAATTCTCACGCTTGCTTTTGCGCAAGATATTGCGGACGTTGTTGTCGGACTCCCATTCGGGAGAACACATGGGAGGAAAGACATGCAGCATTACAGACTGAAATCGCTTTCCCTTGCCGCTGTCATTGCCGTTGCAGGCCATCTGCCTTCGGCTTACGCGGCATCACCAGCGCCGGCAGAAGGCCAGAACGGCATGGTGGTTACGGCCCAGCATCTAGCGTCGCAAGTCGGTATCGATGTGCTGAAGAACGGTGGCAATGCCGTCGATGCGGCTGTCGCTGTCGGCTATGCACTGGCGGTTGTCTATCCGACTGCCGGTAATCTCGGCGGGGGTGGCTTCATGACGATCCGCTTCAAGGACGGCAAGAGCACCTTTCTTGATTTTCGCGAGCGTGCGCCGCTCGCCGCCACCAAGACCATGTATCTGGACAAGGATGGCAAGCCGGTCGAAGGCGCCAGCACTGAAACCTATCTCGCCATCGGCGTGCCGGGCACGGTGGCTGGCCTTGAGGAAGCACGCGAAAAATATGGCACCCGCAAGCGCGAGGAGCTGATCGACCCGGCACTGAAACTTGCCAAGGATGGCTTTACGCTTGAATTGGGCGATATTCTCTCCTTTGCTGACGGCAATGAAAGACTGGCGAAAGACCCGGCGGCGGCGAAAATCTTCCTGAAAGACGGAAAACCGATTCCGTTGGGCGAGAAGCTTGTCCAGCCGGATCTGGCAAAGTCGCTTTCGGCCATTTCGGAAAAGGGGCCATCGGCCTTCTATCAGGGCGATATCGCCAATCTGATTGTCAAATCGAGCAAGGAGAATGGCGGCATTCTCGCCAAGGCTGATTTCGAAGAATACAAGGTCCGTGAGCTGGAACCGGTCAAGTGCAGCTATCGCGGCTATGACATCGTCTCATCGCCGCCGCCTTCTTCCGGCGGACTGATCATCTGTGAAATCCTGAACGTGCTTGAGGGCTACCCGATTTCCTATCTGGGCTATGGTTCCGCGGAAACCACGCGTTTGATGGTGGAAGCGATGCGCCACGCCTATGTGGACCGCAACACGGCGCTGGGCGACCCTGATTTCGTTGACAATCCGATCGAGAAGCTCACCAGCAAGGCCTATGCTGCAGAAATTCGCAGTCGTATCGACCCTTATCGCGCTGGTGTCAGCGAGGCGCTGAAGCCAGCTGAATTCAAGGAGTCCAACGAAACCACGCATTATTCCATCGTGGACAAGGACGGCAATGCTGTCGCCGTGACCTATACGCTGAACGGATCGTTCGGCACGGCCAAGGTGGCTGAGGGCACCGGAATTCTTCTCAACAACGAGATGGACGACTTCACCATCAAGCCGGGCGTGGCCAATCTCTATGGTCTCATACAAGGCGAAGCCAATGCCATCGAACCGCGCAAGTCACCGTTGTCCTCAATGAGTCCGACTATCGTATCGAAGGATGGTAAGCCGTTCATGGTCATCGGCAGCCCCGGCGGTTCGCGCATCATCACGATCACGCTTGAGGCGATCATGAATGTCATCGATCACGGCATGGACATTCAGGAGGCTATCGATGCCCCGCGCATCCATCACCAGTGGCTGCCGGATCGGGTCTATATGGAAGCGAACGCGCTTTCGCCGGATACGATCCGGTTGCTGACCGGCATGGGCTATACGGTCGGAGAAGACGCTGACTGGCCGGTCTGGGGCGAGGCAGCTGGCATTCTTGTCGGCGGCAAGGATATGGCAGCAATCGAAAAGGGCGGCGACAACCGCTACTACGGCGCTATCGACAGCCGTGCCGTCGCTGGTGCTGCAATAGGATACTAGAGCATGTCTCCCGAAAGCGGGAACCGGTTTCGGGAGACATGCGTAAAAACAAACAGATAGAGCATTTCTAATGATTCAATCAAAACAGGAAATGCTCTAAAACAGAACCGCTTTGCCGGTGGCCGAAGGCATAGACAGAGCGAGGAGACGAGATGAATTCACGTCTCCTCAATGTCTGTGTCGGATCAACCAATGCTTTTGTCGGTTATCCGTGCGCTCTTTAGTATTTCGATGACCATTTCGGAGGCTTTGTTAAGCGAACCGACCGGCAGAAATTCGTAAATCGAGTGGAAGTTGTGCGCGCCGCAGAACAGGTTCGGGCATGGCAGTCCTTTTTCGGACAGCACCGCACCGTCATAACCGCCGCGCATCGGCAGCGGTGTCGGTGTCACGCCTATTGCCTTCATGGCCTGAAGGGCAAGAACGACCGGATAGCGATTTTCGCCTTGCAGGCTCTCGGCAGCGTTCCGGTAGACAGCCTTGTAGTCTACATGAACCGTGCCCTCGCCATGAAGCTGGTTGAAACTTGCGGCGAGGTTTTCGATGAATGCACGACGTGTTTCGTAACCGTCCTTCGTGAAATCGCGGATGTCGATGATCAGGCTGGTCTCGGCTACTGTTCCTTGAATGCCCTTGGCCCAATAATAGCCTTCGGTGCCTTCCGTATATTCTGGACGTTCGCCGCCCGGCATCATGGCAATGAATTGCTGGGCGTAGAGAATGGCATTGCGCAGCTTGCCCTTGGCCGACATCGGATGGGCTGGCTGGCCTTTGAAGGTGAGGCGGAATTCACCGGCGTTCCAGTTCTCATACACGATCTCGCCAACCGCACAGCAATCGAGCGTGTAGGCGAAATCGGCGTTCAGGGACGCGACGTCGAGCGCCTTGGCTCCGAGCAATCCGATTTCCTCATCGGGAACGAAAACAACCTTGACCGTGCCGTGCTCGATTTCGGGATGCGTGGTCAGGATCTGCATGGCATGCATGACCTCGGCAATGGCAGATTTGTTATCGGCGCCGAGCAGGCTGGTGCCGTCCGTCACGATGATCCGGTCCCCGACATAACGTTCCAGCTCCGGGAACTCGGCAAGCCGCATGACAGCACCGGTCGTTTCGTTGAGCAGGATATCTCCGCCCCGATAATCGACCACATGAGCACGGGTATCGGTCGTATATTCGCCGGACGTATCGAGATGGGCGACCCATGCAATCGTCGGAAACTGCTGATCGGCATTCGAGACATTGGCAGGCAATGTGCCGACAACGATCGAGTGGTCACGCTCTTCAACATCCATGCCCATGGCGCGCATTTCGCTGGCGAGCAACTTTGCGAGATCGGTTTGTCCCTCGCTCGACGGGAGGTTGCCTGCATTCGGCACAGCGGTCGTGTTGATGCGGGTATAGGCTAGAAAGCGGTCTACGATATCCATTATATTTTCTCGGTTATTGGTCGGAATCGGCCCGGATTTGATCCGAGAACCAAAGAAGAATAGCGGGCGTTTGGAGTGCCGATCTGATTCAATCAGATCGGCGCTCTAACCTCTTATATTTCAAGCATAATCTTATCGATCCTCGTTTCACTCCGGTCGGATTATGCTCTATGCCGGCTACCCAGAATTTCATCACCGGTCATCAAACCGGCGGAGGACGAAGCCTATTCTTCGATGTCGACATCTTCGAACAGATAGCCGCCAAAGGGATCGATGCGGAAGTCTTTGACTTTCTTGCTGATCGGCTGCTCGACAATCTGATGAGCAATGGTCAGCCAGGGAGCCTGTTCCTTGAACACGACCTGCGCCTGTTCGTAGAGCTTGGTGCGCTCGGCCTGATCGGTGGTCAGCTTGGCCGCCTGAATGAGCTTCTCGAAGTCCTGATCGCACCAGTTTGCGCGATTGGCGCTACCGATGGCCTGACAGCTCAAAAGTGCGGCGAGGAAGTTGTCGGGATCGGCAATGCCACCGGTCCAGCCAAGCATGACGGCACCATCGCGGTCCTTATCCAGCGAACGCTTGAGATATTCGCCCCAGTCATAGGTGACGATTTCCGCCGTTACTCCCACCTTGGCGAAGTCGGACTGAATGAGCTCGGCTGCACGGCGCGCATTCGGCATATAGGGCCGCTGCACGGGCATGGCCCAGATCTTCATTTTCAGGTCTTTGACGCCTGCTTCATCGAGCATTTTGCGCGACTGTTCAGGATCGTAAGCGTCGTCCTTGACGTTCTTGTTGTAGCCCCAGACACTGGGCGGGAGCGGATTGACCGAAGCGACCGCAGAGCCGAGATAGACCGCATCGATGATCGCAGCCTTGTTGACTGCCATGTTCAGCGCCTTGCGGACACGCACATCGTCAAACGGTTTTTGCTGGGTGTTGTAGGCTAGGAAGGACAGGTTCAAACCTTCCTTGTGCAGCATTTCGACGGCCGGGTCTTTCTTCATCTCTGCAATATCGGCGGGATTGGGAGCGGCAATGACATGGCACTCGCCCGACTTCAGTTTCTGATAACGCACTGCCGCATCCGGCGTGATCGCAAAGATGAGATTGTCGATCTTCTGCTTGCCCGCCCAGTAGTCGGGATTGGCCTGATAGCGGATGGCGCTATCCTTCTGATAGGCGACAAACTGATAAGGGCCGGTTCCGACTGGCTGCTGGCTGAACTCCGCAATGCGGCCTTCGGCGACCAGCTTGTCGGCATATTCCTTGGACTGAATGACGGCGAATGTCAGCGACAGCGTCGAGATAAACGTCGCTTCGGGATGCGCCAGCACAAACTTGACCGTGTGATCGTCGATCTTTTCGATTTTCTCGATCAGCGACGGGAAGGAATAGGCTCCGAATTGCGGCCATGTACCCTGATTGTAGTAGGGATTATCCTTGTTCCCCTGACGGTCGAACGTGAAGATCACATCGTCTGCATTGAATTCACGCGTCGGAGTGAAAAAACTCGTGGTGTGAAACTTCACGCCCTTTCGCAGGTGAAACGTATATTCCTTGCCGTCGGCAGAAACGTCCCAGCTTTCCGCGAGGCCGGGTTCCAGTTCCGTCGAGCCGCGCTTGATCTTGATAAGTCCGTTGGACACATTGCGCGCCGACGCATCATACACGGCGCCGGATGTCGTTTGCGCCGCATCGAACATTTCAGGAGATGCCTCGGAGCAATAGATCAACGTCTTGGCAAAGACCTGTCCGACCGCCGTGCTGTTGAGCGCAGCCGCGACCAGCGCGGCTGAAAATAGTTTTCCGTATGTATTCATGAGGCTGCATTCCCTTGCTTGCGACGCGACCGACCTTCAACGGGTTGTTCAGTATCGACTTTTTCAGATGATTCTAAACAGCGGTGCGGCAGCATTTGAACGCGCAAAGGCTCGTGAAGCAAGCTCAAAAGGCTCGGGAGGCATGCGTAGAAGCGGTTTAACTGGCGCTGCCGGTTCCGGGAATTTCGGGGATCATCTGACGCAGCAGGTTTCGCAGGATGGATCGTACGGCGACGGTGGCTGCAGACTGTTCGCGGTCGCGGGGCGTGATAAGGCGCACCTCGCGCACGATGGCTGGGTCCGTCAGGGGGCGGGCCACGATGCCGCGACCGCGCAGCGCGGTAAAGGCATAGGCGGGTAGAACAGCGATACCGGCATTGACCTCGACCAGCGACAACACCGAGTGAATCTGGTTGACCTCCATATGCGGTCGAAGCGCCAGTTTTGCCTGTTCGAAGCCGATTTCCGTCAAAAGCCGGATATTGCTTTTCTGGGTAAGCGTAATGATGGGCTGATCGTCGAGTTCTGCCCAACGGACCTGCTCATGCCCGGCGAAATCGTGATGGGGCGACACGAAAATCATCAGCTGATCGCGCAGTGCCATCTGGCTTTCGACGTCGGAATCTTCACCGGAAAACGTGCCAACGCCGAGGTCGCAACGCCCGTTGCGAACCTGTTCGATGACGATTTCAGGCCCGACATCCTCGATCTTGATGACGAGGTTGGGGTGTTCATCAGCCACGCGGCGAACCAGATGCGGAAGCACCGTCGTGCACAGCAAAGGCGGGGCTGCGATGCTGACCTGACCGCGCCGTAACTTCCCCAGATCGCGCACGACTTCGGCGGCGCGGTCAATTTCGGCAAGACCGGCAAGCGCACCTTCGGCAAAGGCACGTCCGGCATCCGTCAGGCTGACGCGCCGTGTTGTCCGGTCGAAAAGCCGCGCGTCCAGCACCGTCTCCAGATCACGGATCGTGTGGGAAAGATTGGCCTGGGTCGTCCTGACACGCTCGGCTGCGCGGGAAAAATTTCCCAGTTCGACCACGGCTTGAAAACATTCAATCTGGCGGAGAGTGGGACGCATCGGCTCACTTATGAGTTTTTGTTTATGAATATATTCTACTTACAAGACTTCTCGAATGAAAGAAAGTCAGGCTCGATCAGGGAGACGCGGGTTTGGAGTGACCCGCCCCGAAGCGAGGATTCCGATGAAGTATGACCGTCAGAACGCCAAGGCCCATTCGCGCGCTACGATGCGCGGTATCTGGGCTGCGGCAAACACGCCTTTCAATCAGGACGGATCGATCGATGAAGGCGGCTTTCGCAAGAATGTCGACCATTGGATCAACGATCTGGGCATTGACGGACTTTTCGTCGCGGGAAAGCAGGGCGAATTCTTCTCAATGTCGGTTGACGAGCGCAAGCGCATGTTCGATCTGGCTGTCTCGGCAGTAGGTGACAAGGCGCAGACAATCATGTCCTGCTCGGACCAGAACATGGATGTGGTTATCGATCTGGCCAAGCATGCGCAGGCCTGCGGCGCGGACTATATCGTCGTCCATGCACCTGTTCTGCATTTCCTGCGTGCGCAGGACGAAACGCTGCTGCGCTACTATGAAACCATTGCCTCGAAGGTGGATATCGGTCTTGCACTCTGGTCGCATCCAGATAGCGGTTATCTGATGAGCCCTGAGCTCTGCAATCGTCTGGCCGACATCGAAACGGTTGTCGCGATCAAATATTCGGTCCCGCGCGACATGTATTGCAAGCTCACGGAACTTGCAGGCGACCGCATTCTGGTCTCGACCGCATCGGAAGACGAATGGCTGGATAATATTCTCGAACTGGGCTGGCAGCTCTATCTCTGCTCTTCACCGCCCTACACGCTGCAGACCAAGGTTGATCGCCGCATGCGCGATTATACCGACCTGGCCTTTGCGGGAAAAGAGGCCGAGGCGCGCGCCGTCTGGCAGAGCCTCGAGCCTGTCCGTCATGTCTTCAAGTCGACGCGACCGGCTGAAAAGCCCACTTCGCATCAAAAATACTGGCAGGAGCTGCTCGGCCAGGTTGGTGGACCTGTTCGTGCGCCGATGCTTGAGCTGACCGACGCTGAAAAACGGGCAATCCGGGAGGCATTTGATAGCTGCGGTCTCAAACTGTCCTGATCGAACCGAAAAGGGGAACAAGAATGACAAAACTCAGCGCTTTCAATTTCCAGAAATGGATCGATGAACACAAGCACCTGCTGAAGCCGCCTGTCGGCAATCAGCTGGTGTTCAAGGATGCGGACCTGATGGTGACGGTCGTTGGCGGCCCGAACAAGCGCACCGATTACCACGACGATCCGGTCGAAGAGTTCTTCTATCAGCTCAAGGGCGACATGCTGCTGAAGCTGCATGACACGTCGACTGGCGAATTTTACGACGTGCCGATCCGCGAAGGCGATATCTTCCTTCTGCCGGCGCATATCCGTCATTCGCCGCAGCGCCCGCAAGAAGGTTCCATCGGTCTGGTGATCGAACCGGCCCGTCCTGAAGGCGTTCTCGATGCCGTCGAATGGTATTGCTTCGAATGCAGCGGTCTCGTTCATCGCGCCGAAGTGGATCTGGAATCCATCGTCGACGATCTGCCGCCGCTCTACGCTGCTTTCTACAACGATGAGAAACTGCGGACCTGCCCACATTGCAATACTGTCCACCCCGGCAAGAACCCGCCGGAAGGCTGGGTTGCGCTCTGATGAGGCATGCCCGGCGGAACTGCCGGGCGCCCATCCATAAAAAGACAAGGGGAAATGAAATGAAAAACAAACTCCTGATGATCGGCCTGCTGGCGGGGCTGACGACTGGTGCTGCTGCTGCTGAACCGGTCAAGATCGGCGTGATTACGACCTTGTCAGGTCCGGGAGGTTATCTCGGTCAGGACGTGCGCGATGGCATGAAGCTTGCCATTGATGCCGAAGGCGGCAAACTCGGCGGTGTGCCGGTTGAACTGAAGGTCGAGGACGACGCTGCCAAGCCCGGCAACGGACGACAGATCGCCGAGCGGTTCATGTCGGAAGACGGCGTCAAGCTTTTTACCGGCATCATCTTCTCGAATGTAGCTGGCGCAACCGTGCCGGATATTATCGATAATGACAGTATCTATATCAGCGCCAACGCCGCGCCATCAAACATGGCGGGCAAGGGCTGCGATGCGAATTACTTCGTGGTTTCCTGGCAGAATGACTCGCTCCACGAGGCATCGGGCATTGCTGCGGAACAGGAAGGTTTCAAGCGCGCCTTCATTCTTGCGCCGAACTATCAGGCAGGCAAGGATGCGCTGGCTGGCTTCAAGCGCCGGTTCAAGGGCGAAGTTGTCGGTGAAATCTACACCCAGCTCGACCAAACCGACTATTCGGCTGAGATGGCGCAAATTCGCGCCGCAAACCCTGATGTGGTCTTCCAGTTTCATCCGGGCGGCATGGGCATTGCGTTCATGCGCCAGTATCAGCAGGCAGGCCTTCTCGGCAAGATTCCGATGGTTCTTTCCGAACCGTCCAGCGATGCGGTGATCCTCAAATCACTGGGTGATGCTTCGGTCGGTATCATGGCCACCAGCCACTGGAGCCCGGATATGGACAATGCCGCGAGCAAGGAACTCGTGGCAAAGTGGAAAGCCGCTTATCCTGACCGGCCTCTGACCTATTACGGCACGCAAGGCTACGACGTGGCTCGCCTGATTGCTTCTGCCTTGAAGCAGACCGGCGGCGTTGACGATATCGATGCGGTGCGCGAAGCGTTGCGGAAGGCTGACTTCCAGTCGGTGCGTGGCAATTTTGCCTTCGGTCCGAACCAGCATCCGTTGCAGGACTGGTATCTCCTTGATGTCGTCAAGGGCGAGGACGGCAACCCGACCACCAGGATCAAGAAGAAGCTGATCGAAAATTACGGTGATTCCTATTCTGCAGAGTGCAAGCTCTAACAGCCACCGTTCGGCGCGCGCGAAAGTGCGCGCCACGCTTCTTTTCATTTCTCATGAAGGTCGTTTCCTCCAATGACACTCATCTTCGAGCAACTTTTGAATGGCCTTCTCTACGGCGTCATGTTGTTCCTTCTGGCAGCAGGGCTGACGCTGATCTTCGGGATCATGGGCGTCATCAACCTCGCTCATGGCTCGCTCTACATGATCGGCGCTTTCATCGGCACCTGGGTGGCCGTGCAGACCGGGAATTTCTGGTTGGGCTTGCCCGCAGCCATTCTGGCCGCGACGATTGCCGGTATCGTGATCGAGCTTGGCGTCATGCGAAAGCTCTATCAGCGCGATCATCTGGATCAGGTGCTGGCGACTTTTTCGCTCATTCTGATTTTCAATGAGCTGACCGTGCTGATCTTTGGCCGCCAACCGATTTTCACGCAGTTGCCTGCATCGCTCTCGCAGCCGATCGAACTGTTTTCAGGCCTGAGCTATCCGCCGTTCCGGCTGCTCATCATTGTGGCTGGCCTGCTGGTTGCCGGTGGTCTTTATCTGCTCATCAACCGTACCCGCATCGGCATGCTGGTTCGGGCAGGTTCGACCAACCGCGATATGGTCCGCGCGCTCGGCGTGGATATCCGTCTGCTCTATACGCTGGTGTTTGCGCTTGGTGCGGCTTTTGCGGGTCTTGCAGGATTCATGACCGGACCGATCCTTGCCGTTCAGGTCGGTATGGGCGAGCAAATCCTGCTTGCCACCTTCGTGGTCGTGGTTATCGGCGGCGTTGGCTCGATCAAGGGAGCTTTCATTGCCGGTATTTCGCTCGGTATCATCGATACCTGCCTGCGCGCCTTTCTGCCTTCCATTCTGCGTCAATTCATGGCCGGGGCCGAAGCTGACGCGCTTGGCGTGGGCATTGCGTCCATGGGCATCTATCTGCTGATGGCCATCGTTCTTCTGTTCCGCCCGAGAGGCCTCTTTCCGGTGGGAGCCTGAATCATGTCATATCGTATTTTGTTTGTTTTCCTCGGCTGCGTGGCGCTTGCACTTTTCCCCTTCGGGGCCGAAGCGCTGGGGCAGACTGCTGCATCCAGCCTTGTTGCCCGGATCATGATCTATGCCATCGCCGCGGCCAGCCTCAATCTGATCCTCGGCTATGGCGGGATGGTTTCCTTCGGTCACGCCGCCTTCTTCGGGATCGGCTCTTATGTCGTGGGTATCCTTTATTTCCACCACGCCGAAGAGACGTTGCTTTTCGGCTTCATTCCGGGTTCCGACCAGTTTCTGATCACCGTTCCGGCGGCCATGCTGGTGGCAGGTCTTGCCGCGCTGGTCATCGGTGCGCTGGCGCTGCGCACTTCCGGCGTGCAGTTCATCATGATTACGCTCGCCTTTGCCCAGATGCTGTTCTTCCTCTTCGTTTCGCTCAAAACCTATGGCGGCGAAGACGGTATCATCGTGCGCCGGGCAAATGATCTTTTCGGCCTCAGCCTGCGTGACAAGACGACGATGTATTATGTCATCCTCGTTTCGATGATCCTGTATTTCGGTTTCCTCTGGAGGGTCGTGCATTCGTCCTATGGCGCGGTGCTTTCCGGCATTCGCCAGAGCGAGCGGCGCATGACGGCCATGGGGATCGAAACCTATCGCTACAAGCTTTACGGCTTTGTCCTTGCCGGAATGGGCGCTGGTCTGGCTGGCGCGCTTCTCACCATCTTTATGCGTTTTGCAAGCCCGGATACGCTGCACTGGACCAAATCGGGCGAGTTGATGGTGATGGTCATTTTGGGTGGGGTCGGCACGTTCTTCGGGCCGATCTGGGGAGCAGCCGCCTTCCTGATCCTGCAGACCTATCTCGCCTCCTGGACTGAACATTGGCAGCTTGCCATGGGCATCATTCTGCTCGTCGTTGTTTTGGGAACCAAGGGCGGCATTGTCGGCGGCTGGCGCGCGCTTTGCCGTCCGTTTCGCAAAGACCGGAAAGTTGAGGTGCCCGCATGACTGCAATATTGCAGGTCCGCGATCTGGTGAAGCGCTTTGCCGGACTGGTCGCGACGGATCATGTGACGCTCGACGTCACGGAAGGGCATATCCATGCCCTGATAGGCCCGAACGGAGCGGGCAAGTCCACGCTCATCAACCAGCTGTGCGGTGAGCTGGCTCCCACATCGGGGACGATCAGCCTGATGGGTGAAGATATCACCAATCTACCCGCAGCAACGCGTGTCGGGCGCGGGTTGGGACGCACATTCCAGATATCGACGCTCCTGAACGATATGAGTGTGCGCCAGAACATCGCGATGGCGGTGCAGGCGCGCGAGGGGCACAATTTCCGGATTCTCGACAGTCTGAAAGGCCGCAGCGCCATCTGGCGTGAGGTTGATGCAATCCTTGCCGGAAGCCGTCTGGCCAATCACCCGGAGAAGCTTGCAGGCGATCTGTCGAGCGGTGGGCGCAAGCAGCTGGAACTGCTGATGGCGCTGGCCGGAAAGCCGAAGCTTCTGCTCCTTGATGAACCGATGGCTGGTCTCGGCCATGTCGAAAGCCAGGAAATGATCGAGCTTTTGCAGGGGCTGCGCGGCAAGGTTTCGATGCTGCTCGTCGAGCACGATATGGAGGCGGTGTTTGCGCTCGCTGACCGCATATCGGTGCTGGTCTATGGTCGCCTCATCCTCACAGGTACGGTGGAAGACATTCGGGCAAGTGAAGCTGTGCGGGAAGCCTATCTCGGCGGGGAGGAGGAACTGTGCTGAAAATCGAAGGACTTCAGGCCGCCTATGGCCATTCGCAGGTATTGTTCGACGTCTCGCTGGAGGTGAATGAAGGGGAACTGGTCACCCTCATGGGCCGCAACGGCATGGGCAAGACCACCACCATACGCACATTGATGGGTCTGCTCGCTCCAAAAGGGGGACAGGTCCAGATCGCGGGGCGCGACACGACCAGCTACAGCCCCGAAAAAGTGGCACGCCTTGGCGTCGGTCTTGTGCCGGAGGGCCGACAGATTTTCCCGACATTGACCGTGCGGGAAAATCTGGTCGCAACCGCATCCAACCGCTGCAAGCGACAGTCGCCATGGGATCTTGCCAAGATATATGCGCTTTTCCCGCGCATGCAGGAGAGGGCGGATCAGACGGCGGGCACGCTTTCAGGTGGCGAACAGCAGATGCTGGCCATCGGGCGTGCATTGATGACGAACCCGCATCTTCTGATCCTCGATGAAGCGACGGAAGGGCTTGCCCCCGTCATTCGCACGGAAATCTGGCATTGCATCATGCAATTGCGCGAAATGGGCCAGTCGATCCTTCTGATCGATAAGAATATCGCGGTTTTGAAGAAGTTGGCGGATCGCCACTATATTGTCGAGAAAGGTCGAACGGTTTGGCGCGGGACGAGTGCCGATCTCGAACGCGACCGTGAGCAGGTGCATGCTTATGTCGGTATCTGAGACGATCGTCCTCGTTGGATGGGGCGCTATCGGCAAGCGGGTTGCGGACCTTCTCGCTGAGCGGAAAAGTTCAGTAAGGATCGGCGCGGTGGCGGTGCGTGACCGGTCGGCATCCCGTGACCGATTGCCTGCCGGTGCCGTGCTCATCGAAAATCCTGCCGAGCTTGCAGCCAGCGGCGCAAGTCTCGTG
The DNA here is from genome assembly GCF_000017405.1 of Brucella anthropi ATCC 49188. NCBI lineage: Bacteria > Pseudomonadati > Pseudomonadota > Alphaproteobacteria > Hyphomicrobiales > Brucellaceae > Brucella > Brucella anthropi. The sequence goes on along the minus strand of NC_009668.1, from coordinate 1,829,266 downwards.
GTGGAGGCGGCAGGTCGCCCCAGCGTCTTGCCGTGGGGCGAGGCGGCGCTTTCCACCGGAATGGATTTTGCGGTTTCATCGACATCGGCTTTCGTCGACGACGCCCTGTTTCAAAGGCTGAAGGATGCGGCTGCGGCCAGCGGCGCGAAGCTTATTATCCCACCCGGTGCGCTGGGCGGCATTGATGCGCTTTCGGCCGCAAGCCGGCTTTCGATTGAAAGTGTCGAGCATCGCATCATCAAGCCTGCAAAAGCATGGGCAGGCACGCAGGCCGCCCAGCTGGTGCCGCTCGATGAAATCAGTGAGGCCACGGTCTTCTTCACGGATACGGCCCGCAAGGCAGCCGATGCTTTTCCGCAAAATGCCAATGTCGCGGTGATTACCTCGCTTGCTGGGATTGGTCTCGATCGTACCCGTGTCACATTGGTTGCGGACCCGGCAGCGCGTCTCAACACGCATGAGATCATTGCCGAAGGCGATTTCGGTCGGATGCATCTGCGTTTTGAAAATGGTCCGCTCGCGACCAACCCGAAATCGTCTGAAATGACCGCGCTCAACCTTGTGCGTGCGATCGAGAACCGTGTCGCCACGACTGTCATCTGATGCACTTGCTTAACGAAAAGCCCCGCAGTAGCGGGGCTTTTTCTATTCGGAAGCTTTATTCCGCATCCATCTTGCATTGTGCGGCATAGATATCGCCATGCGCGGTCAGGACTTTCTTCTCGGTCTTCAGATAAGGCTTGCCGTTGGCGCCTTCGGCTACACCCAGCGCATACCAATCCTGAACGGGATGCTGGTTCGGTCCGAGTTTGAATTCTCCGCGCACGGAAGGAATTTGCGCGGAAAGCAACGCCTTGCGGAATGTCTTGGCATCGATCTCGTCACCCGAGACGCCAGCAAGACCGGCACCCATCATCAGCGCGGCATCATAGCCTTGTGCGGCATAATAGGTGATCGGGCGATCCCCGAATTTCGCTTTCCAGGCGGCAACGAATTTTTTGTTTTCCGGATTGTCGAAATCGTCGTTCCAGTGGCTGGTCACCCGTACGCCGTCGGCTGCCTTTCCGACAACATTGACGATCACCTGATCGAGCGATGCCGGATGGACGACCATCGGGATTTCTTTCAGCAGACCTGACTGCTGATATTGCTGCAGAAACGCAATGCCCATACCGCCCGGTTCGAATTCATAGACCATCGCTGGCTTTGCGGCACGGATCTGTGCGATTTCAGCGGCAAAGTCGGTCTGGTCCATCTGGGTATAGACTTCGCCGACGATCTTGCCCTTGTAGAAGCGCTTGAACGCATCCATCGTCTCGCGCCCGGCCTGATAATTCGGCGCGATCAGGAATGCCGAAGGATAATCCATTGATTGCGCCAGCGCGCCAGCGCTTTCTCCCTGGCTGTCATCCTGCCAGGAGCTGACGAAATAGTTCGGGTGGCATTCCTTGCCTGCAAATTCGGCAGATGCGGTGTTGGGGCTGATATAGATGCCGCCTTCGTCGAGAATATCTGGCAGAGCCGCACCGGCGACATTGGCGAAGACCATGCCGGTAAAGAGTTTTACGCCCTGTTCGGACAACATGGCTTCGGCAATCTGCTTGGCATTGCCCGGCTTGAGGCCGTCATCCTCGACCTTGAGCGCGACCGGCTTGCCTCCCAGTTCGCCGCCATTCTGATCGATTGCGAGCTGGAAACCGTCCCGAATGTCCTGCCCAAGATAACCGGCAGGGCCGGACAAGGTTGTGATCATGCCGATGGTGACGGGTTCTTTGGCGAAAGCCGCGACAGTTCCGGCCAGAGATAGACAGAGTGCCGAAGCACCAAGCAGTGAAAGCTTGAGCATGAAAGTTCCTCTCTTGATTGCCCTTCACGACCTTTTCTCTGTCCCGCGCTTGAAAACGCTGTTTCGGACAGGAGGTCTTGCCGGTCATTTCATGCTGAAACTTGAAGTCCGTAAACTGAACACTCTTCGCACTGCTATGAGGCTCAGGAATATCAGAAGGGTGTATCGAGGATGGGAGGGAGCCTGTATTCAACCTGTCTTCAACCTGTCCGGGCAATTTCCCGAAGCACCTGAATGAACAGGTCGGCCGTGGCGGAACGGTTGCTCTCAGGAAGCGTGGTGATCCCCAGAAAGCCGGAAGTGGCGCCAAGCTGAACCGGCAGGATGGCAAGCTGTCCCGACGCTTCTTCAATCCGCGCCACCTGCGCGGGCATGACGCAAATATAATCCGCCTGCAAGAGCAAGCCCCTATTGATGAGCGGTGAGACGGATTCGACGGACTGTGCAGGCGGCGGAACGCCTTCCTCGCGGAATGTGCGGTCAATCTGAAGGCGGAGATTGGTTTCCTTCGGTGGCAAAATCCAGTCCCATTCGATCAGATCGTGAAGGCGAAGTGCGGGGCGCAACGTCAATGGATGGTCGCGGCGCACAACGACGACGGCGTTATCCGGAATCAGGACTTCCTGCACGAGATTGACCGGTTCATGCCGCTCGGAAAGGCGGCCTATCACCATGTCCAGCTCACCCGCCCGCAATGCTGGCATCAAGACATCATCCGTTCCCGTCACGACCTTGACCACGATGCGGCGATTGTCACGCCGGACTTTGGCGATGGCTCTGGGAAGCAGATCGGCAGATGCAGAAAGCAGGGTTCCGATGGCCAGCCGTCCGCCAGTGCCGTCGCGCAGATCGGCAAGATTTTGTTCGGCCACCATCAGATGAGCCAGAAGACGTCTTGCATCTGTGGTCAGCTGCATACCCGCATGGGTCGGGACAACGCCCCTGTTGGTGCGCGTGAAAAGCCGCAATCCGGTCAGGGCTTCGATTTCCTGCAATGCCTTGGTGACCGCGGATTGGGTAACGTTCAACCGATCGGCAGCGCGCGCAATGCTGCGCTCCTCCTCGATCGCATCGATGATGCGGATATACCGGATCGTCAGATGATTGGTGAGCAATGCCATATCGCCTCCTCAAGGATATGTCCGCTCACAGATATTCTATTTCCTCATATCTGTCGCGGTCAGAATTCACTTTCCTTTGTCGGCAGGACTTGGAAATCTCTCTTCGAAATGGGTTGAGGAGAATTGGAATGACGAAACGTCACGCGGAGATCGCTGGCGCAGGCATTGCGGGGCTGGCTTCTGCCACAGCGCTCGCCCAACGCGGATGGAGCGTAAGGGTGCATGAGCGCTCGTCCAATCTGCGCACATTCGGCGCCGGGATTTATATCTGGAGCAATGGCCTGCATGTGCTCAAGGCCCTCGGCGCTTACGACGAGGCCGTGATCGGCGCTCATGAAGGACCGGAGTTTCATACGCGCGATCACCGCAACGAAACGATGGAAGAGATTCCAATCAATGGCAACGGGCCAGCGCGCCTTATAACGATCCTGCGTGAAACATTGCTGACGGCATTGCTCAATGCTGCGCGTCGTGCCGGCGTTGAAGTCGTCACCGGTGCGGAAGCTGTCGGCGCAACGCCCGAGGGTGAATTGCTGCTGGCCGACGGTAAGCGACTTGCTGCCGATCTGGTCATCGGGGCGGATGGCATCAATTCCAAGGTTCGAGATTCGCTCGATCTCATGATGTACCGTAAACCGCTTGGCTATGGTGCCGTGCGCATGATGATAAAGCGTGATAGCGCAGACGCTCCCGTTGAAGATCTGCCGCGCTATATCGAGCATTTCTCCGGCTCGCGCCGTATTCTTTATACGCCCGCCAGCGAGACTGATCTCTATATCGCGCTCTGTGCATCGGTTGAAGACGAGGCGGCCTATCGCACACCGGTCGATACCGCGCTCTGGACCGAAAGTTTCCCGCATCTTGCATCTTTGATCGCTCGTTTCGGCGATGCGGGGCGGTGGGATGCATTCGAAGTCCTGAAGCTGAAATCATGGAGCAAGGGCCGGGTGGCGATCCTCGGTGATGGCGCTCATGCGATGCCGCCTTATCTCGGACAAGGCGGTGGTTGCGCTCTGATGAATGCGCTCGGGCTGGCGGTTGCGCTGGACGAACATACGGATGTGAGCGAAGCGCTGGCTGCGTGGGAGGCGCGCGAACGCCCGCTGACCGAACATACGCAGGATACTGCGGAGCGACTGGGCGACATGAATTACTGGCCCGACGACGTGCGCTCGCAAGTGCTGAAAATTACCGGGAAATGCGCTCCGCTTGGTGCCGAACGTATGAAGACCGCTTTGCATATTCCAACAGGCGCAGCCTGAAACGCCGGATGATGGAGATTTCCATGAACTCGATGAAAATTGGCAACAATATATTTTCCTGGGATGAAACCGGAAGCGGCCCGGCCATCGTGCTGCTTTCCGGATGGTGTCAGGATCACCGTCTGTTCAAGACACTGGCGCCGGAACTGGCGAAGAATCATCGCGTCATCCGCTTCGACTGGCGCGGTCACGGCGACCATCGTGACCATGACGGCGACTTCGACATCAACCAGCAAGCCGACGATCTTGTCGCTTTCGTCGACGCGCTGGAGCTTGAGACCTTTCTTCCCGTCTCGACCTCTCATGGCGGCTGGGCCAATATCGAAGTCACTGACCGGCTGGGATCAAGCCGCGTGCCGAAATCGGTTGTTATTGACTGGATCATGAACCAGCCGAACGAAACCTTCTTCGAACTGATCGACGGTATTCAGGACCGGCAGGTCTGGGAGAATGGTCGTGCAGGCTTCTTCGATTACTGGATCGGCGACACGAAGAACGCCGATATCGTCAATCACGTGAACAACGAGATGGCGGGCTATTCCTATGAAATGTGGGCCCGCTCGGGGCGGGAGATCGGCAAAGCCTATCGCAAATGGGGCAGCCCCATGCAGCGGATGGCAGCCATGGCCGAAAACCGTCCGATCACCCATATTTATTCGCAGCCATTCGAGCCGGAATATACGCAGGCACAGGTGGATTTTGCAGCTCGCAATCCGTGGTTCCAGCCCAAGAAGCTCCCCGGTACGACCCATTTCCCGACGCTTGAACAGCCTGCGAATGTGGCCAACGTCATCAGCGTGTTCAACGCATGATAAAACTCACTGAAGAAGCAGGTTTCGAGCCTGCCCGCCTTGATCGCGATTACAATGCCAAGGCCACCGTTTCGCCGGAAGCTTTCGCCGCCGAAATGGTGCGCTATCGCGAGGCAAGCATCGCGCCCCGGGCCGATTGGGGCCGGCATTTCGACGTGGTCTATGACGAAGAAAGCGGACAGCGGATCGATATTTTCGGCCCGCCTTCCCAAAGTGGACCGTGTCCGGTCTTCGTGTTTGTTCACGGCGGTTACTGGCGCGCGCTGTCAAAGGAAGATTCTGCCATGATGGCGGGGATGCTCGCGGCCGAAGGTATTGCGACCGTTGTCGTCGATTATCGTCTGGCGCCGGAAGTCTCCCTCGCGGAAATTACGCGGGAGGTGCGCGCGGCACTTGCCTTCGTCTGGCGTCATGGACGGGAATATGGTCTCGATCCCGACCGGATATCGGTTGGGGGGAGTTCGGCAGGTGGTCATCTTGCTGGTGCGCTTGTTGCGGAAGGCTGGCAGGACGATTTCGGTTTGCCGTCGGATGTTGTGAAGTTTGCCATGCCGGTCAGCGGGCTTTTCGAGCTTGCACCACTGGCGGCAACCTTTCCGCAGGAATGGCTGAATCTCGGGCCCGCCGATGTCGATCAGCTCAGTCCGATCCGCCACATTCCCGTGCGCGGTTGTCCGATCGCCGTGGCATGGGCAGAGCATGAGGCTGACGGTTTCAAGCGTCAGTCCCGCGCTTATGCCAAAGGCTGGGCTGCAGCAGGCGGAGAGGTGAAAACCATCGAGGTCGCAAACCGGAACCATTACGATATTCTGATGGACTGGTGCTCGTCCGAAACCGAGATGTCGCGGGCTCTGCTCGCCGGTATTCGCAACATCGGTTAGCACTACAGTTGCATTCTTCGTGATGCCGGGCTGCAAAGAGCGCTTTATCTGCGTTCCGGTGCTCACGTACCTTTAAGTACGCTCCGCTCCGGTACTCCAAATCACTCTTTTCGCCACGGCCTGACGAATTTGCAACTGTAGTGTTAGAGCGTATCCCGAAAAGTGTGAAACGGGTTTCGGAAAAGATGCGCGGTTCAAAGCAAATATTTGGAGCACCGATCTGATTCGATCAGATCGAAACGTGCTCTGATCGGCTTTCGAAAAGAAATTGTACGGTCGCGTAGCGAAGCGCGGCTGGTGGTTTCGCGCGGGCAAAACTTGTCAGCTTTATACTAATTCATGCGATTATCCTCATGGATATATGGTTTTAAGATGAATTGTCGCATGAATTAAAACATCCCATTCTGACCGTAACGATGATCTGGGCGTGGCCCGAATTTTTAGATTGCAGAGGCTTTCTGATGCAAAAATCCGACGTGCAGCTTTTCATAGGTGGTGAATGGCGCAAGACCGCCAATACGCTTCCCATCATCAATCCCGCAGACGAGACTGAAATCGGGCAAGTTGCGGTCGCGGAACGCGAGGATCTGGAGGCGGCACTTCAGGCGGCGTGGGACGGTTATCAGGTCTGGCGCAACACTGCGCCTGCGGCCCGTGCTGCGATCATCATGAAGGCCTCGGCGCTCATGCGCGAGCGGCGGGAAGAGATTGCACGCGCGATTACGCTGGAAAACGGGAAGCCGATCAGCGAAGCCCGGCTTGAGGTTATTCGTGGCTGCGAATTCTTCGAATGGGATGCTGGCGAGTGCATTCGTTTCTATGGCCGCGTCATTCCGAGCGCGCCCGGCATTCGCTATATCGTCGTGCACGAGCCAATCGGTCCGGTCGCAGCGTTTGCGCCGTGGAATTTCCCGATGAGCCAGCCAGCACGCAAGATTGCGGGTGCCTTAGCTGCCGGTTGCTCCATTATCCTGAAAGCTTCCGAGGAAACACCGACGGCGGTGACACATATTGCGCGTGCATTCGAGGATGCAGGCCTGCCAGCCGGTGTGCTGAATCTGGTCTTCGGCGTTCCTGCCGATATTTCGCAGTTTCTTATCCCGCGCCCGGAAATCCGGGCGATTGCGTTCACTGGATCGACTGCCGTTGGCAAACACCTGACCGAAATCGCTGCGCGCCACATGAAACCGGCGCTGATGGAACTTGGCGGCCACGCTCCCGTCATCGTTTGCGAGGATGCCGATCCGGTCGTTGCGGGTATTGCCTCGGCGCGCCGCAAATACCGCAATTCGGGTCAGGTATGCACCTCGCCGACGCGCTTCTTCGTTCACGAAAGCCATTATGAACGTTTCACTGCGGCTTTCATCGAAACGGCGCAATCGATCCGTGTGGGCAACGGCATGGATGAGGGGGTTCAGATGGGCCCGGTCGCCAATGATCGCCGCGTCATGGCTCTCGAAGAGTTGGTCAGCGATGCAGAAGCGAAAGGTGCGAAACTGCTTTTCGGTGGTCGTCGCCTGAAGAACAATGGCTATTTCTTCCCGCCAACGGCTCTGGCTGAACTGCCGGACGATGCCCGCGCGATGTCGGAGGAGCCATTTGGTCCGCTGGCGCTGATCAATCCGGTTGCCTCTCTTGATGCGGCTATTGAAAAGGCGAATTCGCTTCCGTTTGGTCTGGCGGCATATGGTTTCGCAAACTCAGCGGAAAATGTGGACCGTCTGATGACGGGACTGGAAGCTGGAAACGTCTCCATCAACACGCTTGAGGCTTCTGTTGCCGAGACGCCATTTGGTGGTGTCAAGGATAGCGGACTCGGCCGCGAAGGCGGCGCCGAAGGACTGCATCATTATACGGTCGTGAAAAACGTCTCGCACCGTCTGGTGAACAGCCTGTAGGCGACTTTATTTAAATCGCTTCTCGGACCCGTCGCCATTGATCACTGGCGGCGGGTTGGCCTGCTTCGGTACTCAAGGTGTCAAAGATACCGGCAAGCTACATGCCCTGTTCACTGACTTGAAATGCTGTCCGTGACGATTACTCATCCGGTCATCATTCGATAGATCGCCGGTAGAGCGACAGGCAGTTTCGACAGTTTGGCGACAAGAGCGTAGTTTCTACGGCCGAAAAGCGTGGGAAGGTATGCATTCGCCTCCCGATCAACGGTCACGGCAAAGACGTTGACGCCTGTTGTGCGTGCTTCAGCAACGGCCCTGCGACTGTCTTCGAGTGCGAACCGGCCTTCATAATGGTCAACATCGTTCGGTTTGCCGTCCGTCAGGACCAGCAGAAGCTTCTTTCTGTTGGGCTGTTCGGCAAGCTTTGCTGTTGCGTGACGGATGGCGGCTCCCATGCGCGTGTAGAAACCGGGCTTCAGCGCCGCAATCCGGTGTTCTACGGCAGGACCGAAAGTTTCGTCGAAGTCCTTTACCGTTTCGACCCGCACCCATGAACGACGGCGCGAGGTAAAGGTCTGGATGGAACAGCGGTCGCCACAGGCAGCAATGCCATTGGCCAGAACCAGAAGTGCCTCCTTTTCCACATCCAGCACACGCCGATTATCGATCCACGCATCGGTGGATAGCGACACATCGACCAGAATAGTGACGGCAAGGTCGTTTGCCTTGGGGCGGCTCATCAGGTGCACGTGGTCGCTGCCCTGTCCTCCGGCGGCAAAATCGCATCGTGAACGGACCACGGCATCGAGATCAAGATCGTTGCCATCGAGCTGCGCACGCATCAATTCGCGGCCTGGCCGCAGGATCTCGAACTGGCGGCGAACCCGGCGCACAAGACTTTGCGCTTCATCATCAAGTTCCAGCGCTTTTTCACGATCCTGCGCTGGTGCTGCCAGAACACTGCAATGATCGGGAAGATAAACACCTTTCCGATAGTCCCATTCCGGATAGGTCAGTTTGGCGGCGAGAGCCGTTCGATCGACGGCTTCTGGCGGTAGATCGAGATCGAAACGGAAACGGGCCGCAGGTCTGCCCTTGCGTTCGCCCAATGTCAGATCGTCAAGCTCGTCTGCAGATTTTGCATTCTGTTCGTCGCTATCGTCCGTTGGCCTGTCGACGCTCACCATCTCCGCCATGGCAAGGATTTTCTCAAAGCGATTGAGAATGAACGGACTCCGGTTGGCCAGCCTCGGATCCTGCTTCTCGCGGTTGGCAATCTGCCGTCCGGTTTCGACACCGTCCGCCTTGCTGTTCAGCACTGGCTGGTCATCGTTATCGCGCGGCGCGGTCTCTTCGCGTCTGATCAACTCCGGCCAGAGCGGGACGGGCAGGGCGGGCAGATAGCTCGCGGGTGCGCAATGCGGAAAGATCGTAGGGAGACCATCGTCCGGCAGTCCTGCGCCTTGTTTCAGAAGCGCCAGAATGCGCTCCTCCACTTGTTGCTCCAGACCATAGAGCGGACGTTTGGGGCGCACAGCCAACACCGCTTCGCACAATCGCGCATAACGCTTCTGCAGGCCCGGAAATATCCGGCAAGTCTTCGCAACCGTATCCGATGCCACTGCAAGCGCTGCAAGATTACGGCGCAATGGGTCATGCGGAAGCTCGCCCACTTCAGTCGGCATAACCGCCATATAGCCCGTGAGCCAGACATAGAGATCGTAATTGAGCGTTCGATCCGGAAAGAGCGCAATTTCGGGCGGCAGCATCAATGTCGCTTCATCCCGCAACGGCTGGCTAAGCTTCTCTTCGCCCAAAGCCATGCGCTGCCGCAATCCCAGCCTGTGCCCGGAAGTTCGGGCACGGGCCGGGGCAATCTGTACGGCGACATCGCCGCCAAAACCGCGGAAGCAGATGGCAAGCTTCTGGCGAATATCGCCAAGTTGCACAACGTGCTGGGGATAATGCGGCCACGATCCGGTCTTGCCGATCAGGCGGTGCCAAGCCCGGCCAACGGTTTCCTCCAGTTCCAGAAAATCCAGCATGATATGCCCGCCTATTTCAGCATTGCATCGGCAACTTCAATCAAAGCGGCCTTGACATCCGGCTCATCTGTCAGCGGCTCGATCATCGCGGCACGCGCCGCTTCGCGCTGCGGCATTCCGGCGTCGATCAGCGTGGCGCAGTAGACCAGCAGGCGGGTTGAAACGCCTTCTTCCAGATCGTGGCCTTTCAGCCCGCGCAGCCGGTGGGCCAGCGCCACCAGTGGCGCAACCTTTTGAGCCGTGAGGCCGCTCTCTTCGCTCACCACCGCGATTTCCTGTTCCTTGGGCAGGAAGTCAAATTCAATGGCGACGAAGCGCTGGCGCGTGCTTGGCTTCAGGGATTTCAACAGGTTCTGGTAACCCGGATTGTACGACACGACGAGCATGAAGCGGTCAGGCGCTTCGAGCAGTTCGCCGGTGCGTTCCAATGGCAGAAGGCGGCGGTCGTCGGTCAGCGGATGCAGAACCACGGCCACGTCCTTGCGCGCCTCGACGATCTCGTCGAGATAGCAAATGCCGCCTTCACGCACGGCGCGGGTCAGGGGACCATCCACCCATATGGTATCGCCGCCTTTCAGCAGATAGCGCCCGGTCAGATCGGCAGCCGCCAGATCGTCATGGCAGGAAACCGTAGAAAGCGGCAGGCCGAGTTTTGCGGCCATATGGCTTACAAACCGCGTCTTGCCGCAACCGGTCGGTCCTTTGAGAAGCAATGGCAGCTTACGCATCCAGGCCATTTCGAAGAGCGCACATTCATTACCGGACGGGCTGTATGGTGGGATCGAGACATCGGCATTTTCAACATTTCTGAGACTGGGGTTCATGACCATTTTCCTTTGTATCAGGCAATGAAGCCCCGCCATGAGGCGGGGCCTGGTGTCGATCATTCAGCGGGTTGTACGAAGCCGGAGGTGTTTTCGCGGCGTTCCTTGCCGGGAACCAAGACGGCCCAGATGAACATGAAGGCCGAAATCACCACCACGACGCCGGAGCCGAGGCGTATCCAGTAGAACAACGACAACTGGTCCTGCACGACCATGAAGCTTTCACCCAGAACACGCTGCAGATGGGTCTGGACAACACCTGCGAAGGTGAGCGCAAAGGTCATCACGGACATGGCCGTGCACATGGCCCAGAAACTCACCATGGAGAGCATCTGGTTGTACGGTGCCCGTCCGCGCAGTTCCGGGATCGCATAGGCCATGACTGCGAGATTGAGCATGACATAGGCGCCGAAGAAGGCGAGGTGTCCGTGGGCGGCGGTAAGCTGCGTGCCGTGGGTGTAATAGTTGACCGACGACAGCGTGTGCAGGAAGCCCCATACGCCAGCCCCGAAGAAGGCCATCACCGAGCAACCGATGGACCAGAGAAGGGCTGCACGGTTTGGATGTTTGCGACCGGCCTTCCATGTCATCACGAAGGTGAAGATGACCATGGTGAAGAACGGAGCAACTTCCAGCGTCGAGAACAGTGAACCGATCCACTGCCAGTAGCCCGGCGCACCGATCCAGTAATAATGGTGACCTGTTCCAAGAATGCCGGAGAACAGCGCCAGACCGACGATGACGTAGAGCCATTTTTCGACGACTTCGCGGTCGATGCCGTTCAGCTTGATCATCAGGAAGGCGAGGATCGACGCCATGATGAGTTCCCACACGCCTTCAACCCACAAATGGATGACGTACCACCAGTAAAGCTTGTCGAGTGCGAGATTGATCGGATTATAGAAGGCGAACAGGAAGAACAGGGCAAGGCCCCACAGACCGAACAGAAGAATGTTGGTCACCGTGGTCTTGCGGCCCTTGAGCGCCGTCAGCGTGATGTTGAACAGGAAGATCAGGCAGACGACGACGATGCCGACCTTGATGATGAATGGCTGTTCGAGAAATTCGCGCCCCTCGTGAATGTGGAACAGATAGCCGACAACAGCGATACCGGCCGCCACGAAGAACAGCCAGAACTGGATGACGGCGAGTTTGGTGCTGTAGAGCTCGGTTTCCGTTTCTTCCGGCAGAAGATAATAGGTCGAACCCATGAACCCCATCAGCAGCCAGACGACCAGCGCATTGGTGTGGATCATGCGAACGATGTTGAAGGGCAGAAGCTCCGACAGCGTATTGGGCAGAACATAGATCGTGCCAGCGAGAACGCCGAATGCGACCTGCGCGATGAACAGCACGAGCGCTCCATAGAAATAGAGCATCGCGACCTTTTGGCTTTCATATTTCATATCATAAAACTCCGTTCATCCCGCGCTCAGCCTGCCTCGTTGGGGGGCCAGTTCTGCGTCTTGATGCGACTGGTCCATTCGAGGAAATCAGCCAGATCGTTGAGTTCCTGTTCGCTCAGGTTGAACTGGGGCATCTGGCGACGCCCTTCTATCCCCGTGGGCTGCGCCTGCATCCAGGCTTTCATCGTTTCGCGTGCGCCTTCCGGGTCTTCTTCGCCACCCCAGCGCTTCCAGACATTGCCAAGCTCGGGCGCAAAATAAGCGCCTTCGCCAAGCAGTGTGTGGCAATTGATGCAGGAGTTTTTCTCCCAGATGTGCTTGCCGCGCGCGACCGCATCGGTCAGCGTCGATTCATCCGTGGAGGTGGTTTTCATGTAGTAATGGCTGTGCGCCGTCAGCCCCACGAAGATCGCGAAAAAGAAAATAGACCCGCCGTAGAAGACGTTTCGTGCGCCGGTCTTGGTTAGGCGTTCTGCCATCCCCTTCGTCCTTTCATTGGCCGAAGGCGGAGCCTCGGCATCAAATCCCCCGTCGATAGTGCGGCTGGTCAATCCCCTCGCCAGCATCACGGGACAGGACTGTTCTATCGGTCGGAGGAAAGCCTTCTTTGCGATTTGGCAAAGACTGGAGCATTTCCGAGCCAAAAGTGCGAAGCGGCTTTGCGTCGGATAATGCGTAAAAACAAAGAGATAGCGTGCTGCTCAGAGGAGGAAGCGCACTGCGACAGAACGCACCAGTGCCAGTGTGAGCAGAACGGCGGGCCAAGCCAACAAGGCGGGCTTCAATATGCCGTCGGTTCCGCGCATTTCCATGAAGTCGAGGATGACTAACCAGCCTTTTGCAAAAGCGAGGATCAACACAATGACGATAGCTGCGAGCATCCCGGCGCTGGTGCCTGCGATAAATGCACCGCTCAAAGCGAGAATGATCAGAACGACGAATGTACGGGTCAGGGATGAATGGTCACGATCGGACACTGCGGGCCTCAGGCAAGATAAAGGACAGGAAACATCACCAGCCAGACGAGATCAATCGCGTGCCAGAGCGTCGTGATCAGCAGAACATTGGAAGCAGATGGTCGCCATGCGACCAGCGCCAGAATGATCGATCCGAACAGCACATGCATGAGGTGAAAACCGGTGAGAAGAAAGTAGAGCTCGAAAAACGCTCCCACAGCTTCATCACCAGCAAACTGGATTTCATGCGAATATTCGATGAGCTTGATTGCTACAAAAACGAGGCCGAAAAGGGCGGCATATAAAAGCGGACGGCGAGCCTGACTGACATTGTGACGTCTGCGCACGGCAATAGCCGCCTGCCAGCCGCTCATCAGCAGCACAACGGTGTTGGCTGCAGCCAGACCGGGGCTGAGATGCGCGCGCAACTGTGCAACGCCTTCCACATTGATGGCCGACATCACCATGAACGCAATCAGCAGGATTGCGAAGGCAACGAGTTCGCTCCACACGAGGATCCAGAGCAGAAGATCATCTTCCGCGCGATCCTCCGCGTTGATTGCAGTTATGGTCAAATCTTCGGTTCCAGACATGGAACATGCCTAGCGCCCGCAGTTCAGGCCTTCTTTGCGTTTTGGCAAAGAAGAAATGCACGGACGACGACATTGTATCCTCGCCATAGAAGAGGAAATTTCAATGACCGATGCACAGATCGGGCTCATGGTCGCAACACCGGCGATCATCGGCTTTTCACTGGTTCTTTATCGTATGGGAGCTTTACAGGGCGCGGGCACGCTCTCCGCCGTTGCGGCTTCCATCGTGATTGCAGCCGTTCTTTTCCTTGGTCAGTAGGTAGAGGGAAGAATTATGGACGCGCCGTCAGTCTTGCACGCGACCGATATCAGCCGCCTCGAGGCCCACCATCATGATCTGCTGGAACTGTGTCTGCAGTTGGAGGAAATCGCTGAGGACCTTGAGACCGGCGTCTCTGTGCAGGAGTACCGGCGGATATCAACGCTCATTCCGCGTCTTGTTGGTGAAACCCATGCGCTTGAAGAAGAAGTTCTGTTTCCAGATTTCAGTCGGCAGGCTCATTCCCATTTCGCCAACGCCATCATTGAACGCCTGAAGGCGGAACATCGTTGTGACCGGCTGGCCGCCGAGGAATTGTCACAGACATTGATGGCAATTGCAGACGGTCGTTGCCGTCTTGCTTCCGACACCATTTCATACATGGTACGTGGCTTTATGGAGAGCGTACGCCGCCACATCCTGTCGGAAAAACTGATGATAGAGGCGCTGCTGGCAGCGAAATCCGAGGAGCGGGAAGTTTTTGGATGAGGCGAAGGCGATATGCCGGGCGTCTTTCGTTCGGCATACCGTGTTTCCGGCTGTTCTACCGTTCGCCGTCGGCAAGCCGTCTCACACCTGACATATTGAGTACGGTCAGTTTCTGGCGGCCGCCCCGAACAAATCCTTGCGCTTCCCAGCCGGTGAGAATGCGTGACACTGTATGCAGTGTCGTTCCGGTCATCTCGGCAATATCCTGTTTGGTGATCGGAAAATCGATCCGGATGCCGTCATCTTCTTTCCGGCCAGCCTGACGGGCGAGGCGCAGAACGGTGTGCGCGACACGCCGTTCCACTTCTTCCGTCGACATCTCACGGATACGCGTGTGGGCTTCTTCCAGCCTTTTGCCGATTGTCTGGATCGCATTCATTGCCAGACCGGGATTCTGCTCGACAAAATAATCCCAAAGCTCGGTTGGCCAGGCCAGTACGATGCTTTCCGCCACGGCAATCGCTGTGCCCGGATAATCGCTTCTCTGCAAGGCTCGGGCAAAGCCGAAAAGGTCCCCCGGATGCACCATGCGGACGATGATCTGCTGTCCGTCCGAGGTGATCTGATTGACCTTCAACCGCCCGTGCAGGAGGAGGTAGAAAAGAACGGCATCGTCGCCTTGCTCGAAAATCGCCTCTCCCGGAGGAACGCGCTTTGTAGTTGCATACGAAACAAGCTTATCGAGTTCGCCATCACTCATTTTGGCGAACAAGGACAGTTTCCTGACTAGTCCGCGATCTATCAAGGACATTGCGTTTCTCACACTCCAAGACCCTGTATCTACCTTAGCACAGCAAGGCGGGCTTGGAATTGTTTTCGGAGCCGGGGATCGGGCATTCACAAT
The DNA here is from genome assembly GCF_000017405.1 of Brucella anthropi ATCC 49188. Classification (NCBI taxonomy): domain Bacteria; kingdom Pseudomonadati; phylum Pseudomonadota; class Alphaproteobacteria; order Hyphomicrobiales; family Brucellaceae; genus Brucella; species Brucella anthropi. Next base: position 1,814,030 of record NC_009668.1, on the reverse strand, counting down.
TAATCCCTCATGCGCCGATGTTCTGAATGCGCTTCCATACCACAGCATACCAGCGGTTGTCTCGGACAAGCCGGAAACCGAGATTGTCGGGTGGAACGCCGACGCTGCATCCTCCGGTTTTCGGGTTGCGAATGAACGAACTCATCGCAGCGCGGTGCTTGCCATTGACGACATAAACGCCGCAAGACGGTACTTCCGCGACCTGCTTGCCGTAGGCATCGATATTGACGCGGCGGTGGCAGGTCTGCGTCCATTCCCACACATTGCCTGCGATATCGGCTACGCCCAGCTCGTTGATACCAAAAGCGCCGGCGGGGCGTCTGGTCGGGCTCCTGTCCAGCTTGCGAGCGCTTTGTTTCTCGTAGTCTCTCAGCCAGCGGATTGCCGGATTGGCCGCAGCATCGTCCTCAATGCCAAGGGCGTCGTCGGGAAAGCGCGAGCCAGCAGCGAATGCCCATTGCTCGTCTGTCGGCAGATGCCAGATTTCGCCGGTTTTGCGTGAAAGCCAGTCGGCATAATTTTGCGCATCATCATAGCTGACGCCAACGATCGGACCCTCTGCATCGGATGCATCGTGATTGTGCGGCAGGGCCTCGGCGGACTGGCAGTCGCCGTCGGCGACGCAGCGCTCATAGTCAGATGTGCTGACCTGATACTTCATGATCTCGAATGCCCGCTGCAGCTTGCGGGTCGTCAATGGGGCGTCAACGGGGTAATTGTTCTTCTGAAAGTCGCCATCGGCCCGATACGTCATGGTACGAGGAGCGATAACGATCATTTCCGGACCAACGGCCGACGCGTCCGGCATTGTGCGGTCCGGACGTCCAACGACATCAACGACGATCAATCCCGCGATGACTGCCAGCAAAACCGCCGGAACGGCCACGGCAAGCTCGCGCAGGCACTTTTTTCCTTTGCCTTCGTTCATCGGATATCAGGGGACCGCATCCGTCTGGGAGGCAGATGGATGCAGCCCCGAGCCTTTCATCCTAAAGCATGGTCAGAGCATTTCCAGCGAATGTGCGAAGTGGTTTCGCATGGATAATGCGTGCAGAGGGAGAGAGCGGTTCCGATTCCGTTTTGACTGGAGCCGCTCCAGGTTTGCCAAAGGCGCTCTGGGAGGCGAAGCGCCTTCATACATTCGCTTTACGTGCCAGATGGTGCGAGAACCGACGTCATCAGATCGTCGTTCCATTCACCCGTGACCTTGAAGTGGGCGGCAGCGCCGAGTTCAAAAGCCTCGATCAGATTGTGGTTCACATAGGCGTAGATGCCGGGCTGCTGGAACGTGTAGAAGGCTGCTCCGGCGGCACCACCCGGAATGAACCAGGTTTCCTGATCGACGTCGGGCGGCGTATTGAACTTGCCGGTCGCCCAGACATAATCCCCATGCCCCCCGATCAGATGTGGTCTCGTATCGCGGTTGGCCTGCGAGTGAACGATCAGGACTTTCTCGCCAACCGCCGCCGTCATGGCCTTGTCGCCAGTCAGTGCGCCCACAGCGCCGTTGAACACCACATGGGTCGGAGTGAGAGTGCGCATGACCTTGACGGTGTCTTCATAAGCGTCGCCGGGCGCCTCGTATTTTTTGTATTTGCCGTTCTCGTCGCGCGGTACATAGAAATCCTGTTCGCCGACATAATAAATCTTGTCGTAGGTCAGCGCTTTGCCTTTGCCGTCATGCAGACCCTCGCGCGGCAGCACCATGATCGCACCATTCATGCCCGATACGACATGCCAGGGAACCATTCCGGGAGGTGCGCAGTGGTAGACGAAGACGCCGGGCTTGGTCGCCTTGAAGCGCAGGATGGTCTTTTCTCCCGGATTGATTTCGGTCAGCCCGCCGCCGCCCAATGCACCGGTTGCCGCATGGAAATCGATATTGTGCATCAGCGTGTTGGTTTCAGGGTTGATGAGTGTCAGTTCGAGATAATCGTCCTGATGCACGACAATCAGCGGTCCTGGTACGGTGCCGTTGAATGCCATGGCGTGAACTTCGGTTCCCGCATCGTCGATGACGATCTTCTTTTCCTCGATCACCATGGTGAATTCGACCACCTTGGGTCCGCCTTCTGCAACCTGACTATGGGCATGCACGAAGGGAGGGTCCACAAGCTCCACCTTCTGGCGTGGAAGTGCTGCTATTTCTGCCGCAGTTGCCTTCCTCACCGCGCCTTGTCCCCAGGCGGATGTGGTTGCCAGAACCGGCGCAAGCGCCCCAGCCAGGGCGGCTCCTGCCAATATGGTGCGGCGACTGATTTGCATCTGTTCGGCCATCGATACTCTCCTTTACGATAGGACCGAGCATTTCCTGCTCTGTCATGCCGACTATAGGAAGAGGCGCTTCGATGTTCCTTGACTGCGATCAAGGTGATACAAAAAATTGGGTAATATTAGCCATTTAATATCAATGACTTAAGTTGACTGATTAATGTCCGTCCCGCTTTATTTGCGCTGGAACAAAGGCTCAGCCGAAGGGGTTTGGCCAAAAGTGAAACCAGCGAACAGATTGGCTCTGTTCGCTGGTTTCGATGATGCGGATATGCACCGGGAGATTAATCTCCAAATCGCGCTTGTACTTCGGGCATAGCCATCTCCGGAATCCACTCCGGCTCGTAGGTCAGTTCGACATTGACTGCATGAACCCCTTCGACAGATTCGGCGCTCGCACGAACGGCATCGGTCAGATAACCGGCAGCGGGGCAGCCGGGCGTCGTCGTCGTCATGCTGATATCGACAGTTCCGCCATCACCAATGTCGATACTGTAGATCATGCCAAGGTCAACGAGGTTGAACCCAAGTTCGGGATCGAGCACCAGACGCAGACTTTCGATGATCTGCCTCTCCAGCTGGTCATGTACCGTGTGTTGCATGACGACTACCTCGCGTCTCCAACACGGATCATTATACGATAGGCGGTGCCGGTCTCATCGAAATTGCCGACCCATTCGTGACCGCGGTTTTCGAGTTCGGGAAAGAGGAATAAAGGTTCGCGGTGCAGCAGGGCGAACAGAACCGCGCCTGCAGGCATTTCTTCCACTTCCGCAAGAATGCGCACCATTGGTTCCGGCGGCTGCATGTCCGAACAATCGAGATAGCGTGATGGTTCAGGCCAGACATCCGGTGAACCGACATTGTCCGAGAACCGCAGTTCAGGCGCGGCGTCCATCGCCGGACTGAACAGGACTTGCCAGTCGCCATCCTCCAGCGGCTCCGCATTTGCGGAAAAGCCTTTTCGCTCCATGACACTGAAAAGCGGTGCCGGTTTGAACGGGGCGATCAGCAGGAGGCTTTGTCCCGGCGAAAGACTGTCGACTGCTTCCATAATGGCATTGAACGGTTCCACGCCGCCCTTGATCAGAGGGCGCACGTCCAGCACATGATGCGTGATGTCCTGAACTGAGAGTGTCATTTCGATCTCCTGAGAATTGGTTCACCGGCATAGATGAGATGTGGCAGGGTTGCCCCTTTTGGCAGGCGTAGGCCGTGCGGTACATCGAGAAGCCGCCGGGCGCGGAAGAAGTGCACGATCAATGCAAGGATCGCCACGAGATTCAACGTAATGGCCAAACGAAACACGGTTGGATATTCGGCAATCAAAGCCAGCGTCGCGACGGCAACGCCAGTATAATAAAGAGAGAACCACTGACGTGCGCGACGCTCGCTGACCATGTCCTGCACGCGCGGCGTCGGTGCCCTGCCCATGACAGGACCATAACATTCGAGCCAGGTCAGGAACGGCACGATCTTGTAGAGTTGGGCAAGGCTGAGGCCGGTCAGCCAACCGAAGGCGAACAGATAGATGAGGGCTGCAATCATCGCATCGGTAGTGCCTGTCCAGAACAGGCCAATTGCCAGAAGAAGCGAGAGCCCTAGTGCGATGAAGGCTGGAATACTGGCGGCACTGTTCAATTCTATCGTCTTGCGCTTGCGCTGCCGGTAGATCGTCTGAATATCGACGATATAGAGTGCAATGCAGGCGATTCCGGGAATGAGAGCCGCCGTGACGGCGATTTCGACCGATCCCATTCCCAAGGCGACAACGACAATTCCGACAGCGAGGATGGTCAGGGCAGCAGCGCCTTCCCACCAGATAATTCTGGTTGTTTGTCGCGCAGCATCAGGGGACAACATGAACATTGTCAGCAGTCTGTAGCTTACACCCATAGCTGTGAAAGTCATCCAGCCACCGAGACCAAGCGCGGCGTGAACCGGCAATGCCGCTCCCGCGATATCGAGCAGAACGGCTTGCTCCGTAAAGCCGGAGAGCGCGAAGGTGAAAACACTGCCAAGCAGAGCTGTTGTCATAAGGCAGCAGATGCCTGCCGCAACAAACCGCGCGGGCAGGGCGATTGGGCGAGCGAGCCAGAGCGTCATACCCAGTATGGCGAAAATGGTGGAAAACCCACAGGTCAACAGGATGCCAGAGACCGGAAGCAACCATGCCGGGCTCTCCGTCAGCCCAGCCATGCCCGCAAAACCAATGAGCAGTCCGGACAAGCCTGTCACGAGCAGAAGCAAAGCGGGGAGGCTTGCCCGGCTTCCCCACAGGGATTTGTTCACGAGAACTGGCACAAATTGCAGGAGTGCGCCGCTCATGAGCAGTGCAAGCCATCCAATAGCGATGGCGTGCACAACTATCAGTGTTTCCGCAGCGCGAATTCCATGACCCGGAAAGCCGAAACCGCCTGCCATCAAGGCAAGTCCAAAGACAAGGAAAGCCAGCGAAGCGGTAAAGTAGGATAGGGTCCAACGGGAAAGCGTCGCGCCGATCATCTCAATTCGTCCTGGACGTTGTGCCTACAAGACTTCAGTGATTGCCGCAGGTGCACTCATGGTCAGCACCGTGATGGCCTTTTCGGCGACCGATTTCGACCCGCCACAATGGACCGGTTTCCTTGTAGACCCACGAGAATGCACCCGGATTGCGGGTTTCAAGCTGGTGGCGCAGTGGCACCGGATCGTGATCATTGATGATTTCCAGTGCTTCGCCGGGTTCAAGCGAATCGATCATCGAGAAGATCGTCGCATGTCGCGAAATGGGCGGTATGGTGCGAACATCAATTACGGGGGATAGTGAGACAGGTTCTGCCGACATCTGATTGTTCCGTGGCTGTCAGGCTTCGAAGCATGATGATGACAGCCGCATCATCATTCGAGCCATTCTAGAGTGACAGTCACAAACCGGATTTGTTGTATCTCAAATAAAGCGGGAATTTTCCTTGCGATCGAAGAAGCGTGTGAGCCACCCGGCCCAGTGGCTCAGTTGCAAAAGTTCAAGATGGGGGCGATCACCGGTTGCTTGAGAGTGCCTGCACCAGATCGGTTTCCAGATCTTCCGGATCTTCCAGGCCGATCGAGATGCGAATGAGCTGAGCGCCAATTCCCAGGTGGTTTTTCTGGTCTTCAGGCACAACCGCGTGGGTCAGGGAATATGGATGCTGAATGAGACTTTCCACGCTTCCGAGGCTGACTGCAAAGTGGAAATAACGGGTCGAAGTCAGAATACGTTCGACGCGTGTCAGGTCGCCTGCAACCTCGATAGAAATGACGCAGCCGAAGTTGATCATTTGTTCAGCGGCCAGTTTATGCTGCGGATGGCTGGCAAGGCCAGGATATACAACCTTGGTCAGTCCCAGTTCTTCAGCTCTTTTTTCGAGACTGGTCGCCAGCTTCAGTGCCGTTTCCGATTGCCTTATGCTGCGGATTTCCAGGGTTTTCAGCGAACGGTGCAGAAGAGCGCAATCTGTCGGTGACATGACCGAGCCGAGGGCGTTCTGCAGATAACCAACCCGTTCGGCAAGCTTGGCGGGTGCGTTTGCTGATACCGCGACCACGCCCCCCAAAAGATCCGAATGTCCGTTCAGCATCTTTGTTGCCGAATGTACAACCACATGAATTCCATGATCGATAGGACGCTGGCCTGCCGGCGATGAGAAGGTGCTGTCACAAACCGTAATTGCACCGGCCTGTTTGCCAAGTTCAGCAACCAGCGACAGATCGACAATGCGAAGCGTTGGATTGGACGGGGTCTCAAACCAAAGCAGAGCTGGCTTATGGTCGAGGACAGCCTGGCGCAGTGCAGCTTCGTCGGAAAAATCCACGAAATTCACATTGTGCGCGGCGGTGACTGGTCTGACATCGGCCAGCAGTCGGTAGACACCACCGTAGAGATCGTTATGGGCCAATATCGACGAACCGGCCGGAAGCGCCTCCAGCAATGTTGCGGCCGCGGCAAGCCCGCTCGGGAAAACGAAAGCTGCTGCCGCGCCCTCGAGATCGGCAAGACAGCGTTCGAGACCGTTTCTGGTCGGATTGCCGCTGCGGGTATAGTCGTACCCCTTGCTCGCTCCTATGCCATCCTGCACGTAGGTCGTCGCATGATAGATCGGAGGGATCACGGCTCCGGTCAAAGGGTCAGGTTCCTGACCGACATGGATCGCACGTGTTGCAAAACCGGCCTGATTGCGAGGAGGGTTTCTGGACAATTTTTTGTCTTTCTGAAGTTGGTCTATCGGACCCGGATTGCTTACCAGCTACTCACCGGTTTCATAATATGATTTTCCAGCTCTATCGGGCACATTTCCTTACGCTAGCCAAATTCACGGCTTCTGGCGGCTTTCGGGGTAAGTGCAGTCTCACTCGCCCGCAGGATCAGGTTTGCCCCAACCAGTATCTTTACTGGCGGTTGCGGTTCGGCAGTGTTGATCAAATCGTCGAGCACGGTGACCGCGAGGTTTCCGATTTTCCGTTTGGACACGTCAACCGTTGTGAGACCCGGCTCCATGGTTGCACTTTGCGGCAGATTATCGAAGCCAATCACCGAAACATCGTCAGGAATACGAAGACCCTTGCCCTTCAGTGCGCGGATGAAGCCATAGGCGATGATATCGTTCGTGCAGAAATAGCACTCGGCCAGATCGAGTCCTGAATGCAGCATCGCACAAGTATCGCGATGGGCGCCTTCATAGGTCGATTCAACCGAAAGGATATCGCGCTCCTGAACTTTCAGGTCCAGACGCTGCATATTCTTGAAAAACGCATCGCGACGAAGACGGAAGTTTGTCGTTTCCGTATGACTGGCGACAAAACCGATCCGCGAAAAACCAAGCTGCTTGAAGCGCGACAGAACCTTGAAGACGGCGTCCTCATTGTTCATGTCGACGAAATTGGCTTCAATGACCTCATAAAAGGTATCGATGAAGACTGTGGGCAGGCCAAGGCCCTGGATCATATGGATGTCTGCCGCCGAAAGCTCGGTCCCAAGCGCAATCACACCGCGCACCGGCGCACCGGCAAGCGATTCTGCTACTGCACTGATCGGCTGCCCGTCGAAACTTACCACTTCCAGCGTATAGTTTCGGCGCGTCGCTTCCGAGGACATGCCGTCAATATAATCCGAGACAAAAACACTGTGATCGCGGTTGACCGTCTCGCCATGCTTGGCAATCTTGAGAAAGCGGATCGTCTCCCCGGTGCTTGGCGCAGTTTTTGACGCGCGCGGAACATAGTTCAGTCTGGAAACGGCTTCGAGGACACGTGCACGCGTTTCGCCCGAAATTTCGCCCTTACCGTTGAGCACAAGCGAAACCGTTGCCGGAGAAACGCCGGCAGTCTCTGCGATGTCTCTGATCGTAAAAGACTTTTTCTTTTTCATATGCTCCGCACGATTATAGGAATTCGGTTAAGGACATTGGCTCCGGGATTGAAAACAGCTGCCATTTGTATGGCATCTGCTCTCGGGAACTTCAAATCCGCAATTGGCGCCAGATTCAATATGTTGCCGGTTTTGGTCTCAGATCAAGAATTAACAGGCCCCATCTTTTCAACGGCAAACGTTCGATTTTGCATCCTGATATGAATCATATGTTTAGTAAACAATATGAGCGATAATTAAACCGATTAGGGTAAAATCGATCCACAGGCAACGGAAACTTGCCGATATTGCGCTTGACAGCCGTATGCCATCTCGTCATTTATTTAGTGAATAACAGTTTTGTTTACTAAACGTGGTAGGAGGAGACCATGCAGAAGACAAGCAATCAGCTTGCTATGCTTGTTGTCATCAATCTCGGATTGCTCGCGCTTGGCGCGTATATTTCGGGAGGATCTTTCCTATCCCTGTTCAATCTGCAGTCGATGGCGGGTCAGGTGCCTGAACTCGGGTTGCTGGCAATCGGCGTCATGCTGGCTATGTGCGCTGGCAATGGCGGGATCGATCTTTCGGGTATTGCGCTGGCCAACCTTTCCGGTGTGCTTTCAGCCGTCATCGTTTCGATGTTTATCTCAAGCGCCGAAAACCAGCTTGGCTTCAGCCTTGCCTTCATCGGACTGGCACTGGTGATCGGTCTTGCGGGCGGCATCGTCAATGGAATCCTGATTGCGCGCTTCAACATCACGCCAATCCTCTGCACGCTTGGCACGCAGATGGCGTTTACGGGTCTTGCGGTTGTCGTGTCTGGCGGTCGCGCTGTCATGGTCGGCAGTCCCGATCTTCTGTCGCGCATCGGCAATGACATGTTCCTCGCCGTGCCAATCAGTTTCCTGATCTTCATAGCGGTTGCCTTGCTGATTGCAGCCGTGGTGCGCTTTACCCCTTACGGCTACTGGCTGATGTTGATGGGAACCAATCCAAAAGCCGCTGTCTTCGCTGGCTTCCCGCGTAATGGCGTGCTGATTGCGACCTATGCCACGAGCGGATTTCTCGCAGCAATTGCGGGCATCATCATTGCAGCGCGCAACGTCAACGTGAAGTTCGACTATGGTAGCTCGTATCTGCTGGTCGCCATTCTCATCGCCGTCATGGCGGGCGTGAAGCCTGAAGGTGGTTATGGCCGTGTCATCTGCGTGGTGCTGAGCGCTATTGCTTTGCAGCTCATGTCCAGTCTGCTCAACTTCGGCGGCCTTTCCAACTTCGTCCGCGACTTCGCCTGGGGCCTGCTGCTGCTCGCCTTCCTTGCAGTCGGAAAATACGACATCGCGGGATTCTTTACCCTCGGCAATCGCCAAAAGGGAAACATCGGTGCTCAACCCTCAGGCACCCGAACATAGACTTTGGGGGATGGTAAGTGTGGAGGAAATGATGAAAGCAACAACGAAAAAACTGCTCACCGGAACCATCATTGGTGCAGCGATCGTCGCGGGCAGCGCGGGCACGCTCGTCGCACAGGAAAAGCCGGTCATCGCAACGGTCGTCAAGATCAGTGGTATTCCTTGGTTCGACCGCATGAACACCGGTGTTGAAGCCTATCAGAAGGCCAACCCGGACGTGGTTGCAACGCAGAGCGGACCGGCAACGGCAGACGCAGCACAGCAGCTTCAGATCGTGCAGGATCTCGTTGCCAAGGGCGTTAACGCACTTGCAGTCGTCCCGATGGACCCGGCTGTTCTCGAAGGTACCTTCAAGCGCGCCATGGAACGCGGCATCATTGTTGTGACGCATGAAGCCGACAACCAGGTCAACACCATGGCCGACGTCGAAGCTTTCGATAATGCCGATTACGGCACGGCGCTCAACGAACGTCTGGCAGAATGCATGGGCAAGAGCGGCAAGTGGACCACCTTTGTTGGCTCGCTCGGCAGCCGCACGCATATGCAGTGGGTTGGTTCGGGCGAAGAAAACGCCAAGAAGTATCCTGACATGCAGCTCGTCGATCCGAACAACGAATCCTTCGACGATGCCAACGGCACCTATGAAAAGGCCAAGGAAATCCTGCGCAAGCATCCTGACCTGAAGGGCTTCCAGACCTCTGCCGGTAACGACGTTCTCGGCGTTGGCCGTGCGATCGACGAAGCTGGCCTGAGCGGCAAGGTTTGCCTGGTCGGCACCGGCCTGCCGAACCCATCGGCAGATCTTCTTGAATCCGGCGCCATCACCGCAATCGGCTTCTGGGATCCGCAGAAGGCTGGCATGGCGATGAATGCGGTTGCCAAGCTTCTGCTCGAAAAGAAGGAAGTCAAGGAAGGCACCGACCTCGGCGTTGAAGGCTATAACAAGGTCAGCGTCAAAAAGGGTGCCGGTGAAGGCCTGCTCGTAATCGGTAACGGCATGGTTATCGCTGACAAGGCGACCTACAAGGAACACCTGTTCTAAGAGCGCTGCTACAGGCTGACTGACCATCGTGTGCGGACATCGTTCAGCCGCACGCGGTGGTGTCAAAAGCCCGGATGCTTCACTGCATCCGGGCGCCTGAACCAAACGAACTATCTAAAATCAAGACATTAGCGCGTGGCGAACGAAAGCCAACGGTCCTACAGCCAGCCCAATCGCTTTGGCGAGCGGTGCGGCGACAAAGGAATTTAACGTGTCAACTACGACGAAGAATGGGACGAGCAGCGACCGGTCGCCGGATCGTTTTCTCGAACTGCGCAACATCCATAAGCGGTTTGGCGGCGTTCACGCGCTGCGCGGCATTGATCTGACAATCGATCTTGGCCAGGCCTATCACCTGTTGGGTGAAAATGGCTGCGGCAAGAGCACGGTCATCAAGATCATGTCCGGCGCACATGCACCCAGCGAAGGCGAGATCATTCTCGATGGCAAAACCTATACTTCGCTGAACCCGATCCAGTCGCTGGCAGCCGGTATCGAGACCGTCTATCAGGATCTGTCACTTATCCCCAATCTGACCGTCGCTGAAAACGTAGCGCTGAATGAGCAGCTTGTTGAAGGCAATGGCCGACTGTTCCGCAGTGTCAAGCTTTCGCAGCTCCGCGAAACTGCAGAACGGGCATTGAGCACGGTTGGCCTGCCAACTGACAAAGCCTTTCTACACACAATCGTTTCCGAGCTGCCGCTTGCCATGCGCCAGCTGGTTGCCATCTCACGCGCAATCGCAACCCGTGCCAAGCTCGTCATCATGGATGAACCGACCACATCGCTGACCCGTCGCGAAGTGGACAATCTGATTGAAGTCGTTGAACGCCTGCGCGCAGAACGCGTCGCGGTGCTATTCGTCACCCACAAGCTTGATGAATGCTATCGCATCGGCGGCAATGCAGTCGTCTTCCGCGACGGCCAGTGTGTGGCACAGGGCCCGATCGAAAACTACACCAAAAAGCAGCTCTCCGAGCTGATGATCGGCAGAGAAATTGATGCCGAGCGTTATCGCACGGCACAGCCCGGCGATGCCGAACTGCTTAAACTCGACGGCCTTACCGCATCGGGCTTCAAGGACATTGGCTTTACCCTTCGTAAGGGTGAAATCCTCGGCATTACCGGCCTTGCAGATTCCGGCCGCAACGAGCTGGCCATGGCGATCACAGGCGTTGTACCTGCTGATAGAGGTTCAATCCGCCTCGAAGGTCAGAAGACCGAAGTTAAAAGCCCGGCGGAAGCCATCGAGCGTGGCATTGGCTATGTGCCGGAAGACCGCCTTGCAGAAGGCCTTTTCCTCGACAAGTCGATCTTTCAAAACGAGATCGCTCTGATCTTCAGAAAGCTCTGCAACAGCCTTGGCATCGTCGATCAGAAACAGGGCCGCAACATCGCCGCCTCGCTGATGAAAGAGATGCGGCTGAATACAACCAATCTCGACCTGCCGGTTGGCGCACTTTCGGGCGGCAATCAGCAGCGCGTTTTGATTGGTCGCTGGCTGAGCATTGGCCCCAAGCTTCTGGTGCTGCACGGTCCGACCGTCGGCGTTGATGTGGGATCGAAAGACACAATTTACCGCGCAATTCAGGCGCTGGCCGAAGCTGGCATGGGCCTCATCATCGTCAGCGATGATTTGCCGGAGCTTCTGCAGAATGCAGACCGCATTCTCGTCATGAACTCAGGCAGCATCGTCGCAGAACTGGATGCTGCACAGGCCACCGAAGATCAGCTCTATCAAGCCATGATGTCGTCGCAGAAGGAAGTTGCCTAATGAGTGCGTCGCAGTATCAACAGGATCTGGGTCGAGTCCAATCTTTCAAACTGGGTGACTTCATTCGCAGGCGCCCGGAATCGATCACTTTCTTCCTGCTCGTGGCAATCTGCACGATTGTCTCGATCATCAACCCTGCATTCCTGCAAGCCTCGACACTGATCGATATTGGCCGTGCCAGTGTGGTGATGGGCCTGTTTGCGCTTGGCGTCTTCATCATTCTCGCCGCTGGCGGCATTGATGTTTCCTTTACGGCAATTGCTGCCACGACAGTCTATTCGCTGACGCTTCTGGTGCAGGCCTATATGCCGGAACTGCCGATCATCTTCATCATTCTGATGGCGATTGCGGGCGGTATTTTCCTCGGCGTCCTCAATGGTCTTCTGGTGCATTACCTCAACGTACCGTCACTGATCGTCACCATCGGCACGCAATATCTCTTCCGTGGCTTCCTGCTGGCCTTTGTCGGCACGGTCTGGATCATGTCCCTGCCCCCGACAATGAGCGCCTTCGGTCGCCTGCCGCTGTTCCAGTTTGAATCGGCGACCGGTGCCACCATCACCATGCCATTCTACTTTCTGGTGCTGCCTGCGGCTGCAATCCTGACCTGGTGGATATTGAACCGCACTTTGATGGGCCGCGCGATTTTTGCGATGGGTGGTAACAGCCAGATCGCAAGCCGCCTCGGCTATAATCTACGCACCATCCATATCTTCCTGTTCGGCTATGCAGGTGGTCTGGCCGGCCTTGCAGGCATCATCCATGTCTGCGCCAATCGCCAGTCGAGCCCTTTCGATTTTGTCGGAACCGAAATTGCGGTCATCGCCGCTGTGGTTCTCGGTGGTGCACGCATCACCGGTGGCACCGGCACCGTCTTCGGCACCCTTCTTGGCGTGCTGCTCATCACCGTCATCAACAGTGTTCTCGTGCTCGTCGGCATCCCCAGCACATGGCAGCGTCTCGTCGTCGGCTGCTTCATCCTGCTGGCTGCTGCCTTCTTCGTCACCCGCCAACGCAAGAAATAACCCGATACTCTCAAGAGGAAATCATGAAGAAATTCCTGAACGATCCCGTCAATTTCGTGGATGAGATGCTCGAAGGCATCTATCGGGCGCATCCCGAGCTTACCTTTGTCGATAATGACAAGCGTTGCATGGTCACAGCCAATACCAAATCCGGCAAGGTCGGCATTGCAACAGGCGGCGGCTCCGGCCACCTGCCGCTGTTCCTCGGCTATATCGGTGAAGGCATGATCGATGGAGCAGCTGTCGGCGGCGTCTTCCAATCGCCAAGCTCGGAACAGATGTATCAGGTCACCAAGGCTATCGATCAGGGCGCTGGCGTTCTTTACATCTATGGCAACTACAGCGGCGACATCATCAATTTTGATATGGCTGCAGAACTTGCCGATCTTGATGGCATTGCAGTCAAACAGGTTGTCGGCAATGATGATGTGGCGTCCTCCGTTGTCGGCGAAGAACACAAACGTCGCGGCGTTGCCGGTATCTTTTTTGTCTACAAGGCAGCCGGTGCAGCTGCAGCCAACGGTCTGTCGCTTGATGAAGTAACACGCCTTGCCGACAAGGCACGTCTGCGCACCCGCACCATGGGCGTTGCGCTTTCCAGCTGTGTTGTGCCGGAAATCGGTCACGCCACCTTCTCCATCGGCGAAGATGAAATGGAAATCGGCATGGGCATCCATGGCGAACCCGGCATCAGCCGCAAGAAGCTTGCCAGTGCCGACGCCGTTATCGACGAGCTGATGGAACGTATTTTCGCCGAGCAGACCTATGCCAAGGGCGATGAAGTTGCCGTGCTGGTCAATGGTCTTGGCGGCACACCACTGGAAGAACTTTACATCATGTTCCGTCGCGTTTCGCAGCTCTTTGACGAGCGTGGCGTCAAGGTCAAGCATGTCTGGATCGGCGAGTTTGCCACTTCCATGGAAATGGCTGGCGCGTCAGTTTCCGTGCTGCATCTCGATGACGAATTGGAACCGCTGGTTGCCGCTTCCGCCAACACCCCATTCTTCAAGCATTTTGCGGGTTGAGGTGCAGTCATGAACGTCATCACAGCATCTGATCTGATCAATCTCTTCGACAGCTGGAAGCAGCTTTTTGCAGAACAGCGCGAATTCCTTATCGCGCTGGACGGTAAGGTTGGCGACAGCGATCTCGGCATCACCATGAGCAAGGCCTTTGCAGCAGCGGCAGAGGCTGTCCATGTGGAAGGTGAAGCTGCAGGCATCGCGAAGCTTCTGCGCACAGCTGGCGCCACCATGGCGCGCGTTGCGCCATCGACCATGGGTACGCTGACCGCAACGGGCTTCCTGCGTGCAAGCAAGGCCTGCGATGGTATCGACGAGTTGGGCACTGCAGAGATTGCCGCCTTCTGGCGTGCCTATCGCGATGGTATCGCCGAGCGCGGCAAGGCAAAGGTTGGCGACAAGACACTTCTCGATGTGCTTGATCCAATCGCCGTAACGCTTGAAGCACAAGCATCAGCGGGTGCCTCACTTACTGATGCGCTTGCAGCCGCAGCCAAAGCTGCAGAAGATGCGCTTGAAGCAACCAAAACGATGGTTGCCCAGCACGGCAAGGCCGCAGCTTTTCAGGAAAAGACCATCGGTCTTCAGGATGCAGGCGCAACTGTCGGTATGCTGCTGATCACCAGCATGTCGGCTTTCGTTTCGGCAAACACATAAGAAGATCAGCGAATGGCTGATAAAGTTCTGCCCACGACGAAGACTCTGGTCCTCCGACTCTTTATCAGCTGATCGGCCCTTCACAATCTGAAGGAAATGTTGGCAGACCCCGACATCGCGCTAAACCACTTGGTTACGCATCGTCGGGTTCTGATTGCTAGCCGGAGCCGGTTTGAAAGGCATTGGCGAAGCTGATTCCATTCTACAAGGAAAACCTCTGAGCATGACCAAACGGCCGCCACGCATAGTGGCGGCAGCCTTGCAATTGCAAACGAGCAGCGGTTCGAGATGCATATCTGCGTCAGCAGATCGTAAACGACTGCCGCTGGACAAGCGTGAATCCGCTACCTCCTCCATCTGGAATAATTGTCTGAACCTAACTGATGGTCGAAACCTCTTTGACAAGCCAGTCGCGGAAGAGCTGCAACGCCGGGTTGGAGGCAATGTTTTCGTGGCTGCATATAAATTTGTAGGATTCTTTGGGCTCGAAATATCGCTCGGACACGATGCAGAGGCTTCTGCGCTGCACGTCGTTTTCGACCAGAGGCCGATGAGAAAAACCAATGCCCTGTCCGGAACGAGCAGCCGCCAACAATGTGTGTTGGTCGTCAAAAAAGAGGTTTGAATTGGCGGTTAGATCATCAAATCCGTGGTGGGATATCCATCTTTTCCAGTCGTTTACGTCCCGATAATGCAAGCGAGGAATGTCAGGGTTCACGAGAAGATCTTCTGGATTTGTCACATTGGCCAGAAGTGAGGGGCTGCAGACAGGCACCAGTTTTTCTTTTAGAAGTTCGATGTTGTACATGCCTGCAGGCGGATGCAGACAATACTTTATCTGTGCGTCTTCTCTATCCTGAGCGATGGAATCTATATCGAGATTATTCAGGTGAAGCTGGATGCCTGGATTTTGCTTCAAGAAGCCAGCAATCCTGCTTGCGATCACTTCCATTGCGAAAAAAGGACCGGCGCGAACCCGGAGAATTTGGGTCTTGTTGTCCTGTCCGATCAGCGTCGTAACCGCGCCGATTTCATCAAATGCCCGAGCACAAACCTCCAGCAGCAGCGCACCTTCTGCGGTAACGGATACACCGCGCGAGCCGCGAATAAGCAACTGACAACCCAAAGCCTGTTCCAGAAGCTTGACTTGATGGCTCACAGCACCCTGACTGACTGCAAGCTCTTCTGCGGCGGCAGTGAAGCTTTGACAATGCGAAACGGCTTCAAAAGCCCTTAAGGCTCTCAAGCTTGGGAGTTTTCGCCGCTTCGCCCTTGACGTCATAACACTATGAATTTTTCTAATACCATTGAATAGATCTTTTGCATTGATCGACCCTCGGCACAAGCATAATCGTCAATAAACAAAAAAACGCCCCTGGGTGTTTGAGCTCTGCTGTTCCTGATCATGGATGACGGCGCGCGCAGGCGACGAACCCGGTAAGGGCATATAACAGGAGAACGAAACGTGCTTAAGCAAGCTAAAATGGGAATTATTGCCGCTCTTGTCGCTGTATGCGGTGCCCTTCCAGCCCATGCTGAGGAAATCCGCATGGGAGCCGAAGGTGCCTATGCGCCCTTCAATTATCTGGACCCGAGCGGGCAGCTCAAAGGCTTTGATATCGACGTCGGCAATGCGATCTGTGAAAAACTGAAAGCTGATTGCGTATGGAGCGCCAACGAGTGGAGCGGGATTATTCCGGCGCTTCAGTCAAAGAAGTTCGACATCATGGCTTCTTCGATGGCTATTACTGAATCGCGTATGCAGCAGGTCAGCTTCTCCGATCCGTATTACTACAACACCATGCGGTTTGTCGCTTTGAAGGAGCTTGGCCTGAAGGATGTGACGCCTGAAAGTGCCAAGGGCAAGGTCATAGGCACCCAGACAGGCTCCATCGCCGTCGATGCTTTGCAGCGCTTTTTCCCGGATAATGAGGTGAAGCTCTATCCGACACTGGAAGAAGCCTTCCTGGATATCGAGAACGGCCGCATTGACCTCTTGCTGGAATCCAAATTCGCGCTCAGCGACTGGATTAAGAAGGGTGCGGATTGCTGCGAATTTGTCGGCAACGAGTTCCTTCTAGATGGAACCCTGGGTGCTGGAATGGCATTCCGCAAGGATGACGAAGAACTGCGCATGCGCGTCAACAAGGCGCTTGCGGAGATCATCCAGGACGGTAGCTACGACAAGATCAGTGCCAAGTACTTTGATTTTGACATCAGGGAAAAGCCGAAATTCGCGAGCGAAATCTTCGCGAAGTAGTTCGCTCCACCCTCACATACAGAGTGCCTGATTTGAGACACCACATCAGATCAGGTGCTCACTGCGTGTGGCATAGTCAGGCCTCAGCCATTTCGTTTCGACCAACACAGAGTGGTCTTCGCCGACAAAAGAAAGGTCGATCCGTGTCCTATCGTGTTGCGATCATCGAACTCATCAATGAAAGTAATACCTTCACGCAAAATCGCACGAGCATCAGCGATTTTCGGGCGTCGCATTACTTCAAGGGCGATGAGATTCCAGCCAATTTCCGAGGTACAGGCTCTGAGGTCGGTGGCGCGATAAAGGTCGCGGATGAAAAGGGCTGGACGCCTGTTTATATCACCGCAGCCCATGCGGAGCCGAACGGACCGGTGCTTGAAACTGCGCGTCAGGAAATCACCGGCGAGTGCTTGCGGCGGCTAAAGGAAGCCGGACCTTTTGACGGCATATTTGTTGCCCTGCATGGTGCCATGGTGACGGAGACCGATCAGGATGGCGACAGCCAGTTCCTGCGGGAGATCCGGTCCGTGGTCGGATACGATGTTCCGATCGCCATCACCCTAGACCTTCACGCGAATATTTTTGATGAACTGGCTGATCTGGCGCAGATCGCCGTTTCATTCCGGACTTATCCTCATATCGATATGAGTGAGGTCGGAGTTGAGGCCTGTTCGTTGCTGGATCAAGCGATGAAAGGGGAAATCGAACCTGCGCTGGCCATTGGGCGCCCACCAATGCTTCTCGGTTGTGATGATGGTCGCACGACAGATAACGGTCCGATGTGCCGCCTGCTCGAAAGTGCAGGCCGTGAGATGCAACAACCGGGAATCCTGAATGTGGCGGTCAATGCCGGGTTTACCGATGCTGATGTCTGGGCGGCCGGGCCGAGTGTGATCGTGACCTTCGATCGTAAATGCGTTAGCCGACAAACCGCTTGCGATGTCGCGGACAAGATGTGCGATGAAATCTGGGCCTATAAGGATCAGTGGTCGCAGCCGATGCCTCTCGATGGATGTATTCGGCAATTGAAGGAGGTTCGGGGTGCTGAAGGTACGATTGTCGTCGCTGATTTCTCCGACAATCCCGGTTCGGGGGCCTATAGCGATTGCACTGCGCTCATTGCGGCGATGCTTCAGGCGGGTGTGACCAATGCCGCTGCAGGCGCGCTTCTCGATCCTGAAGCGGTGGCAGAGATTGCAGCCAAGGCGATAGGCGAGACTGTTACGGTGACGATTGGCGGCAAATCCGATCCATCTGTTGGTGGCGGTCCTTTGACTGTGACAGGCCGTGTCATGTCGGTCAGCGACGGTACCTTCGTCTTTGAAGGGCCGATGTTTACAGGTTTGCCTGGAACGACCGGAAAAGCCGTGTGCCTGCGTGTGGAGGGGATCGATATTATGATCGTGTCGGAACGCATGCAGATGCTCGATCAGAACATTTTCCGTATCGTCGGCATCGAGCCGAAGGAAAAATCCGTTCTGGCGGTCAAATCAATGCAGCATTTCAAAGGGGCGTTCGGCCCGATTGCAACACAGATTATTGTTACCGATGCTGGTGGTCTGAGCTCACCGGACCTGTCGAAACGGATCTACGCTCGCCTGCGGCGTCCGGTTTTCCCCCTGGACACACTGTCGGATCAGCATCAGTAAGAGTGCTGACGAAACTATTGGACTTTTGACAGCGAACAGGGAATTTAATTCGGTCGAGGGGAACAATTAGGATGACGTTTCGTCACCATGGAACTCCTGGACCAGATTGATCATTTGTACTCACGGATGGAGTGTCCGATGCACGCAGCGCCAATCTTCGCCGGGTTAAAAATCGAGGCGGCTGAAATACGGGTCATACGTTTGCCGCTGCTCGTGCCTTTCGTGATTTCCACCGGAACAATGACCGAAAAGATCATTCCGATCCTCACCCTGCGGGCTGAAGGCCTGGAAGGTTATGCTGAAGGCGTGATGGATCCGTTGCCGGATTATCTGGAGGAGACCATCTCCGGTTCGCTCTCTTTCCTGCGCGACGTCCTGCTGCCACAAATCGTTGGGAAACGCTTCGCCGGTCCGGCGGATCTTTCCGCAATTCTTGATCCGTGGCGCGGGCACAGAATGAGCAAGGCCATGGTCGAAATGGCCGTGTGGGACCTGTGGGCGAAAGCACTGAACCTGCCATTGAGCGTTGCGCTTGGTGGCGTTCGCGATGCTATCGATGTGGGTGTCAGCCTTGGCATTGCCGATATTCCAACGACGATTGACCGGGTCGCGGCCTCGCTCGATGCCGGTTACAAGCGCGTTAAGCTGAAGATCAAGCGCGGTCATGATCTCGCAATGATTCAGGCGGTGCGCGAGCGTTTCCCGGAAGCCAAGCTGACGGTTGATGCCAATACAGACTACCGGCTTTCCGACTTGCCGCTTCTGAAAGCGATGGATGCTTTTGCACTCGATTATATCGAACAGCCGCTGGCTTTCGATGACATTACCGATCATGTCCATGTGCAGGAAAAGCTGCTGACTGCCATCTGCCTGGATGAGAGCATCCGGTCTTCGGTGGATGCGCGCAAGGCGCTTGTCGCAAGAGCTTGCCGTGTCATTAATATCAAAGTGGGTCGCGTCGGTGGACATAGTGCATCACGCGCAATTCACGATGTCTGCGCAGCCTTTGATGTGCCTGTATGGTGCGGTGGGATGCTTGAAGCAGGCATTGGTCGGGCGCACAATATTCACCTGTCCACACTGCCAAATTTCACCAAGCCGGGGGACACATCGTCCGCCAGCCGCTACTTCCCGCGCGATATTGTCAACGAGCCGCTGGAAGCCGAAAATGGGCGAATGGCCGTTCCCAAGAACGGTCCGGGTATCGGTGTGACCTTGGATCATGCATTTCTCGATACGGTCACCAGCCATCGCGAGGATTTCGTCGCATGAGCGAAATATTGGTCCGCGAGCTCGCCTCTCTCGACGAGATGAAGGATTCGGAGACTGTTCAGCGGCTGGTGTGGGGAGACGACGATCCTGTCGATGCCTCAGACCTATTGCTCGCCATCCAACACGAAGGCGGCCTTGTCGCCGGAGCGTTCGATGGCGGGAAGATGATAGGCTTCATCTTTGGTTTCCCAAGTGCAACGCCGGGTGTTCAGCATTCTCACCGTCTGGCGGTTCTCCCGGAAGCAAGAGGCTTGAAACTTGGCGCGCGGATGAAGTGGTTCCAGCGCGATTGGTGCCTTGCGAGAGGCATTACGCATGTGCGCTGGACCTATGATCCGATCCGGGCGGTCAATGCCAGTCTGAACATTGCGAGCCTCGGGGCCACATCGTCCACTTATCATATCGACTATTACGGCCCTATGGTCGGCATCAATTCTGGGTTGCCTTCGGACCGGATCGTGGCTGACTGGCAATTGGACGATCTGCGTGTAGAAGCTCGATCTCGAGGCCAGAAACTTGAGTTTCCCGCAGATGCTCGACGCGTGAAAATACCGGGCGATATCGATCACCTGCTTGCAGTTGATCCGGCAGCGGCAATGAATGCAAGGTTGTCGCTTCGCGAACAGCTGCTGACTGCCTTCGACGAAGGTAAGCGTATTGTTGGCTTCGACCCGCAGGCCACGACGTATTTATTGGTTTAAAGCCGATAGCTGAAATTACAAGCAAGCCGGATGCGCTATCCATTCGTTGGTACAGCCGTTTGACCATCAATCGGGCATCTGTGCTGTCAGTCGGCGAGCACTGCTTCATGTTGTTTCAGCCGGGTTCTTCGGTTCGCTAGACCGCAGGCCTGGTTAAGCAACCGTAAATGACCTTGACCGCGTAGACAGTGATCGTTCACAAGATGACGGATCAATAGCAGCTCTCGGAGTTTCTCCAAGAGCGTCTGGCCAAGGCTAATGGAAATAATCATGCATGAAATCATCTGCCCGCATTGCAACAAGGCATTCAAGATCGATGAGACGGGCTATGCCGATATCCTGAAGCAGGTGCGTGACAGTGATTTCGAGAAGCAGCTGTATGAGCGCTTGGAGTTGGCTGATCAGGACAAGCGTAACGCTGTTGAGCTTGCTCAGGCTAAAGTTGCCAATGAATTGCAGAAGACTGCCGCAGCCAAGGATTCTGAAATCCAGGAACTGAGGGCAAGACTTGAATCCGGTGAAGTCGCGCAGAAACTCGCAGTTGCTGAGGCGTTGAGTGCTGTCGAAAAACAACGCGATACTCTTTTGCATGAGCTTGAGAAAGCAAGACGGGAGCAGGAGGCTGCATCAAAACTGGCCGAGGCGAAGCTTATTGCCGAACTACAGAAAGCAGCCACCACTAAAGACGCGGAGATCCAGAGCCTGAAGGCCAGGCTCGATGCAGGGGAGCTTTCGCAGAAGCTCGCGGTCACCGAAGCCGTCAATACGGTTGAGAAAGAGCGTGACGAACTGAAGAATGGGCTTGCTCGGATCACGCTCGAAAAACAGCTTGCTGAAACTGCACTCAGGGACAAGTACGAAACGCAGCTGAAGGATCGCAACGACGCAATCGAGCGTCTGAGGGATATGAAAGCGAAACTATCGACAAAAATGATCGGCGAGACGCTGGAACAGCACTGCTCAATCGAGTTTGACCGCATTCGTGCGACCGCTTTCCCCCGTGCGTATTTTGAGAAGGATAACGACGCGCGCAACGGTAGCAAGGGCGACTTCATCTTCCGCGACATGGACGATGCAGGTTCTGAAATCGTCTCGATCATGTTCGAGATGAAGAACGAAAATGACGAGACGGCTACCAAGAAGAAGAACGAAGATTTTTTCAAAGAATTAGACAAGGACCGGAGCGCGAAAGGCTGTGAATACGCTGTTCTGGTCTCGTTGCTTGAGCCCGAGAATGAGCTCTACAACACCGGGATCATTGACGTATCCCACCGCTATCCGAAAATGTACGTCGTCCGACCGCAGTTTTTCATCCCGATCATCACGCTGCTGCGCAATGCGGCGATGAACTCGCTCCACTACAAGAATGAGCTGGCACTGGTGAAGGCGCAAAATGTCGACATAACAAACTTCGAATCCCAGCTTGATGACTTTAAAGCCGCATTCGGGCGCAACTGGCGTCTGGCTTCAGATGGCTTTGAGGAAGCAGTCAAACGCATCGACGAGGCCATCAAGGATCTGGAGAAAACGAAGGAAGCGCTTCACAAGTCGGCCAACAACTTGCGGCTTGCAAACGACAAGGCAGAGGACCTGACGGTAAAGCGGCTCACGCGCGGTAACCCAACGATGGCTATCAAGTTTGCCGAACTCAAGCAGAACGGCATGCCCGATAATGAATGAGCAAATAAGCAGATTTTGGTGAACTCACGGCTATTCTCCCATAGCGTCAACCGATGCGTAACCACCATCCGGTGTCGGGAAAGTGGCAGAGTTATGCCGCTATGGCCGGGCGCGCTTCGGCGAGAAGTTCGATCGTTTTGAGCCGATGGCTTCCTTCGGAAACCGGGCAGTCGATGATAAACTCAGCGATGCCAAACTCACGGTGCAGGCGTTGAAGCTCAATGTGAACGTGGATGGCCGTGCCACGGATCACACGTGGCGTGCGCTCTTCAATCGTGTATTGCGTGGCGCCTGCCTGCCTTACATATTCGAGCGCTTGTTCGTGGCTGCCGACGTTGACCGGCTGCAAACCTTCGGCTGAAACACGGAAGCGCCGAATATCAACAGCAAGCCTCTCTGCCTCGGCATCGCTTTCCGCAACGATTACGCCGACAGCTAAAATGGCAGGACGGTTTGTGATTGCCTGATAGGCGTCAACGGCTTCCTTTATGGCTGTCGGGTCACCCTGAATATGACCGGCATAGACGAAGTCCCAGTTGAGACGTGCGGCAAGCTCAGCACTTTCGACGCTCGCACCCAGCAGGAAACGTTCAGGTTTTTGTGGCGGAACCGGATAAGCGGCAAGGCCGTTCCGGTCGGCGGTATTTTCCGGGCTTTGGTCGAGAAATTTATCTAACTCAATCAGTTGCTCATTGAAGGATGGTTTCCGATCAGGGTCATAGGCGCCCTGCAAGGCACGGGTTGAAAGCGGCAGTCCCCCAGGGGCTTTGCCCACACCCAGATCGACACGTCCGGGCGCAAGTGAAGACAGGAGATTGAAATTTTCTGCGACCTTGTAGGTGCTGTAATGCTGCAGCATAACGCCGCCTGAACCAATTCGGATATGTTTGGTATGTGCCAGCAAAAAGCTGATCAACACTTCCGGTGATGAACTGGCGAGCTCTGGTGAGTTGTGATGTTCAGCCACCCAGAAGCGATGAAAACCTGCGGTTTCTGCTTTCTGCGCAAGCTTGATCGTGCGGGCCAGTGCCGTTTGAACTGCTTCGCCGTCATGAATGGGACTTTTATCGAGAAAACTGAGCGCGTAGGGCATTTCATCCTCATCAACAATTTGATGAGGAGTAATCTATGTTTTTTGTAGAATATTAATCGAGCAACGATCTTCCAATATTTGCACGCTCATTAAACGTTCATGCCGTGCAAACGTGCAAGCAAAGAGGCACCGTTAAGGGAAGATACTGTTCGACGGCGGCTTTTTGCTCCCACTCAACAAAGTCGGGCAGCATTTGTTCAGCGGAGGCTTTCCATGGTTGATATTATTGTCCAGTCCTCTCTTTTGAATCCGGCAGCGCAGCCCCTTATCGATGGCCTGGCTCACGAATATGATCTTCGTTATGCCGATCTGGACCGATCCGGTGGCGCGCGCGCAGAAATTCTGCGTTACCCCACGGACGCATTTGCGCCGCCGCTTGGCGGATTCCTGTTGCTTCAACGCGATGGGGAAACCATTGCCGGTGGCGCCTATATGAGCCACGACGATGAAACCGTGGAGCTCAAACGTATCTGGACCGCGTCGCATTTGCGCAGGCAGGGGCTGGCGCGCCGCATTGTGCTGGCGCTCGAAGAAAGTGCGGGCAATCTGGGCTATACGCGCGCTTATCTGTCTACGGGCTTCCGCCAACCAGAAGCAACTGCGCTCTACATCGCACTCGGCTATCGTCCGCTTTTCGATACATCCGTCGATGTTCTGCAATATCGCTCACTGCCCTTTGAAAAGCACATTGGCACCAAATTGGGCCAGCAGATCTCCTCGCCACTTTATCCAGCATCTGCCTCCTTCGAAGAAGCAACCCAGCGTGTGCAGGAGCGCAAGGCGGTGCAGGAAGCAAACATTCTGGCGCGGCTTCAAAGCTATCGCGAAGCCGCTGCATGAGCAGGGAAACAAACCATGCCCCTTTCACACATTGGACATTTTGCCTTCCTCATTCCTGGCAGTCATCGCGAAAATGATCCCGCGCAGGGTTTGGAGGACACATTGCAGCTTTTCGAGCATGGAGAGCGGCTGGGATACGACAGTGCATGGGTGCGGCAGCGCCATCTGGAGCGCGGTATTTCATCCGCGGCCACCTTTCTCGCAGCAGCTTCGCAGCGGACGAAACGGATTGGTCTAGGCACCGCGGTTATTCAGCTTGGCTATGAAAATCCGTTTCGTCTGGCTGAGGATCTGGCGACGGTCGATCTGCTTTCGAATGGCAGGCTGAATGTTGGTGTTTCAGTCGGCGAACCGCCCTTCGCTCATCTGATCGCGGACTTTGTCGATGCCGTTCCAATTGCAGATTACAGTCACTCACGGGCTGAAAAGCTGGCGCGTGCCCTACGTTCAGAGCCACTGTCCGGCAAGACGGAGGCAGGCAATGCCGCTGGTGCCCAAATCCCGCGTTTGAGACCGTTTGCGGAAGGGCTGACCGAACGCCTGTGGTATGGCGGGGGTTCGCAAAATTCTGCCAAATGGGCGGGACAAGCCGGCTTTAATCTTTTGACTGGAAATATTGTCAGCGGTGAAAACACCGACAGTTTTCTGACTGCGCAGAAAGCATTGATTGAACGTTTCCGTCAGGAATGGGCGCATGAACGTGCGCCGCGCGTCGCACTTGGGCGTGTAATATTGCCTACAGATGGCGCCAGCCCGGACGCGCGTCGTCGTTATGCGGAATTTGCGGCTGAACGTGATAAGCGGACGGGGCTTTCTCATGGTCCACGCCGCACGCTGTTCTTGCCTGATATTGTCGGGACGACGGAAGAAATTCTCGAAAAGCTGGCAGTCGACCCGGTTCTGCCGCTTGTGTCTGAATTCCGCCTGGAGCTGCCCTATGAATTTCACGCAGAGGATTATGCACAAATCCTCACGGACTTTGGGCGGCTGCTTCCCGCATCTGGCACAAGGAAACCGGAACTCAGTGTCGTTCGGGCAGGTTAGCCCTCCGATCAATTCACTTACGATTGGAATAAAGTCATGAAACAAATCTCAAGATCTGTTTCTGAGTATGTTTCGAGATGATTCTAATGAACCAACATTGTAAGTAATTTGGGTCTTTCAGCGTAACTGCTGCGAGCATTAATCAGTGGCACATAGTGACACCGCCGCACATCTACTTCCGTTTTAGAGGCGGGTTCTAATTTTCTACAAAATCAGTCGATTATAGAAATGGCATTCTCGGCCAATTTGCCGAGCGCTGCTACCGTATGGCAGATTGATAAATCTGGAGCAATAAACAGAGATGGGATCAACGGTAACATATCTCCGCGAGAATATTCCGCAATATGTTGAAGAGCCTGAAGATATCGAGGTTTCTCCTGGCGAACTTAAAGCAGCCATGAGACAGCTTGCAGGTGGCGTGAGTGTTGTCACGGCGGGTTTCAATGAAGGGCGCACCGGGGCGACTGTGACGTCAGCCACAGCGCTTTCGGTTGAGCCGCCAACGATTATCGTAAATATCAATCGCGGTTCATCGGTCTGGTCGGCGATTAGTCGCCATAACCATTTCTGCGTGAATGTGCTGTCCTCCGGCCATCAGTCCATTGCCGATCGTTTTGCTGGCAAGGGTGGCATCAAGGGCGTTGAACGTTACGCGGATGCTGAATGGTATGCACTAGAAAGCGGTGCGCTGGCACTTGCTGGCGCATTGGCTTCCGTTGATTGCGCCGTGGAAGACGTGATCGAACGCCATACACATGCAATCGTGATCGGTCGCGTTCTGAAAATCGTTACGGGTTCCGGTGAACCGCTTCTGTATCACAATGGCGGCTATCGCC
This sequence comes from Brucella anthropi ATCC 49188, assembly GCF_000017405.1. NCBI lineage: Bacteria > Pseudomonadati > Pseudomonadota > Alphaproteobacteria > Hyphomicrobiales > Brucellaceae > Brucella > Brucella anthropi. The sequence continues at coordinate 1,788,084 of NC_009668.1, read as the reverse complement.
TTCTGGACGCTATATCAGGCGCTTAACTGCGCCCAAGCGGGCGCAGAGCGGTCGTCTTCCAACCCACCGTTGCGGGTAAACTGTTCCAGCGTCATCCTATCGAGAACGCCTGCTATTGCTTCGCGCACCAGCAGCATGGAACGACGTACCTGACAGGCGCGATGATCCACGCAGTCGTTGCACGGCTCGTACGCTGTGCGGCTGGCGCAACGGATTGGTGCCAGTGGTCCGTCGAGAACACGGACGACCTGACCAATGGTAATTTCCGACGCAGGCTTGGAAAGGCTATAACCGCCACCGGGACCTTTCTTCGACCGTAGAATGCCGTCATTGCGCAATTCCAGCAGGATTGCGTCGAGAAATTTCTTGGAGATATTGTTCTGGGTGGCAATATCGGCGACGAACGCACTTTCTCCCGGTTCAAGTGCGGCGAGATGAGCCAGAGCCTTCAGACCGTATTTGCCCTTCTTCGTAAGCATAACCACTCCGCCGATGTTTCGCCGGAATGCTTTTGCATGAAATCGAGAGAATTAATAGCTTACGGTGGCTGGCCGAGTGTCGCAGTATAGTGGCTGTTTTAACCGATTTCGCGCGATGCGGTCGGTGTATGATAATAAAGCGGGAAAATTAGACCGTAGGGAATGGTCACGATATCGGCCATCTGATCGTCGGTCGGGCGATCGTCATTCATATCCTCGGAGTCCCGGCAATCGGCTTGGATGTCGGCTTCCGACAATACAAAGATAATCGCGCTCCAAAGCAGAAACGGGAGCAGGGCGATGATGATATAGGTATAGCTCGTATCCATGTTTGAATGGTGGGCCACCAAACATTCTTCCTCAAGGAACAGACGTCTCAAAATCCACCTCTTTTCAGTCAGATTTTTCTTTTGAGCTTGTCACTGACAAGAATGAATGACGTCATAACCACGCTATCTAATTGACTCTATGGCATATTCTGTATTGTGCCGTTTTAAGCTGCATTGCAATTTTAAAGTATATAAAAATTATAGAATTACTTTTCTTATCGGCAGGCCAAGGGGTGCTTACGCTGCTCCCCATGGAAAACGTCTAGCTGCTCGGTGCGAATGCAGCACGACCGGAAACTGCAAGATGGACGCATGGCGTCGAACTCTTCCTTGGAGAAAAGACATGAGTGAACGAAAACAAATCACGTTTGGCGTCATGCTGCAGGGGGCTGGCGGCCATATGAACGCATGGAAGCATCCAAGTGGACCCGTCGATGCAAGCACCAATTTCGAGTTCTTCGTCAATGCCGCGCGTAAGGCAGAGGCGGCGGGGATCGCCTTTGCCTTTGTTGCTGACGGACTTTACGTCAATGAACAGTCGATACCGCATTTCCTCAATCGCTTCGAACCGATCTCGATCCTTTCGGCACTCGCTGCTTCCACCTCAAAAATTGGTTTGGTAGGTACGGTATCGACGTCCTACAGCGACCCCTTCACCATCGCGCGCCAGTTCGCTTCGCTGGATCTTATTTCTGGCGGACGCGCCGGATGGAATGCTGTCACCTCCCCACTCGAAGGGTCAGGCCGTAATTACGGGCGCCCGCATCCGGAACACGAACTACGCTATGAAATCGCGGACGAATATCTCGACGTCATCAAAGGACTCTGGGATTCCTGGGATGACAATGCCTTCGTCCGCGATCGCGAAAACGGCGTCTATGTCGATAAAAACAAGCTACGTCGCATTAATCACAAAGGGCGCTTTTTCAATGTCGAAGGACCGCTAAATATCAGCCGTTCCAGACAGGGGCAGCCAGTGGTGTTTCAGGCCGGATCGTCGGATTCGGGCATCCGGCTTGCCGGTAAACATGCCGATGCAGTGTTCACGAACGGTGCCAAGATTGAGGACGTGCGATCTTTCTACAGACAGGTCAAACAAAGTGCCGTTGCGCAGGGGCGCAGTTCTTCCGATGTAGGAATTTTCCCGGGTATTGGCCCGATTGTCGGGCGGACGCAGGAGGAAGCCGACGCGAAGTATCAGGCGATCCGTAATCTGGTGTCGGTCGAAGAGGCGCTGCTTTATCTCGGTCGCTTCTTCGATCATCACGATTTCAGCATCTATCCGCTCGACGAGCCTTTCCCTGAACTCGGCGAAATCGGCAAGAACAGTTTCCGCGCCACGACAGATCGCATCAAGAAGACGGCAAGGGAAACCGGCGCCACATTACGCGAGATCGCACTCGACGTCGCGACACCACGCACTGCCTTTATTGGAACGGCGGAGGCCATTGCCAATGAACTCATCGATTGGGTGGAAAGCGAAGCCGCCGATGGTTTCATTCTCGGCTTTCCCGTCATTGCGGAAGGTCTCGATGATTTCATCCAACACGTACTGCCGATCCTGGAAGAGCGTGGCTATTTCAACCCGGAACTGAGCGGTGAAACGCTGCGCGATCATCTGGGGCTGCCGTTCCGCGAAAGCCGTTATTCGTCGGCGGTAGATCAACCGGTAAACAAGGCCGCACGGGCCTGAGGAGCCGGTTTCATGGATGTTACCTCCCGATCCCGCAACAGGCTTGATGCCGCGAGAGAAGGCATTGCCGCGCATCTCGATGAATTCATAGCGCTTCGTCATGACATTCATCAGCATCCGGAGCTTGCCTTCAACGAGCATCGCACGAGCCGCCTCATTGCTTCAAAACTCGCCTCCTGGGGCTATGACGTTACGACGGGAGTTGCGGGAACCGGCGTGGTTGCAACCTTGGTGCGGGGGGAAGGTCAGCGCCGTCTCGCGATCCGGGCAGATATGGACGCTCTACCGATAGAAGAGGCAACGGGACTTCCCTATGCCAGCCGAAACAAAGGTGTAATGCACGCTTGCGGCCATGACGGGCACACGACGATCCTGCTCGCGGCTGCGCGATATCTGGCCAAGGAGGGGAATTTCAGCGGTACGCTCGATCTTGTTTTCCAACCGGCAGAAGAAATCGGTGCCGGAGCACGCAAGATGATAAGCGAAGGGCTTTTCGAGCGGTTTCCCGCCGATGCGGTGTTCGGATTGCACAACTGGCCGGGTGTCAGTGCAGGACGTTTCGGCTTTGTCGCGGGACCGGCTATGGCATCTGTAGACAAGGCTGTCATCAGGATCGTCGGCAAGGGTGGTCACGGGGCGGAACCGCACAATGCTGTCGATCCTATTGTCGCCGCTGCGTCTCTCGTTACCGCCTTGCAGAGCATCGTTTCGCGCAATGTCGATCCACGTGAAATGGCGGTCGTCACGGTCGGTTCCATTCATGGCGGTGAAGCTTCGAACGTCATTCCTGGTTCGGTGGAACTGCAACTGACGATCCGTTCCTACAGCGAAGAGGTGCGGCGCGGATTGCAGATACGCATCCCGGCGCTTGCTCGCGCTCAGGCTGAAAGTTTTGGTGCCGTTGCGGAAGTCGACTATAGGTTGGGCTTTCCTTCTGTCATCAATCCGGTTGAGGAAACCGCATTCGCCCGCAAGGTTGCAGTCGACGCCTTCGGCGATGGTGCCCTAGACAGCGCATTTGCGCCACGCACTGCCAGCGAGGATTTTGCTTTCATGCTGCAGGCAAAGCCCGGCAGCTATCTCTTCGTCGGTAACGGCGATAGCGCGCCACTGCACAGCGCCGAATACAACTTCAACGATCAGATCATCGCGCCAGCTGCCCTCTATTGGGTGCAGCTTGCCGAAGCCTTTCTCAACGAAAACAGATGGTGATGATGATGAGCGATATCTTTCTGTACACCAGTTCTCTTGATCCACGTGCGAAGCCGCTCATCGATGAGCTTCTGTATGAATATGACAGTCGTTACGGCACATATTTCAACGCGGAAGGTGCGGCGGCAGAAATGAACCACTATCCGCCCGAGGCGTTTGCGCCACCCAGCGGTAATTTTGTGCTGTTGATCCGGGACGGTGAAACCATCGGCGGCGGTGCCTTTAAGGCTTTTGATGCGCGTACTGCGGAGTTCAAGCGCATCTGGACGCGGTCGGATCTGCGGCGACAGGGGCTGGCGCGCAAGCTTCTCGTGGAACTGGAAGAACAGGCGGCAAGACAGGGCTATTCCCGCATCTATCTGACGACCGGCTTCCGCCAGCCTGAAGCCGTCGGTCTCTATCTCCACAACGGCTATACGGCGCTTTTCGACACAGGTGCGGATCCTGAAATTTACAAGACGCTGCCTTTTGAAAAGGAGATCGGCCATCTGGCCGCTCCGCTTGGGCGCGGCAACGATCATCACATCACGGACCGACAACATATCGCCAGCCAGTGAACATCATCACAGAGCTGAAGGCCAAGGAATGACCAGATGGCAGTAACGACAGAATTCTCAAACGTGCAGATTGCAATCCGCCCCGTGGAGCGCAAGCAGGACTATTCGCGCTACAGGATCGTTCCGGCAAAGCATCCAGCACGCTTTGTGGGTAGTGTGTTCGCGGCCCTCGTGATCGGGCTTGTGCTCTATTCGATCTTTACCAATCCGCAGTGGGGCTGGAACGTTTTTGCTGAATGGTTCTTTGCCGAACCGGTGCTCGTTGGCCTCGGGCGGACGCTGCTGCTGACAGCACTCGCGGCTGTATCAGGTTCTATTCTCGGCACGCTGCTGGCCTTAGCCCGTGTATCGAGGTCGCCGCTGCTTTCAGGCCTTTCCTGGGGTTATATATGGTTGTTGCGTTCCATACCGCTGATCGTATTGCTGCTTATCCTGAACAATCTCGGTTACCTCTATGCGAACATCACGCTGAGTGTGCCTTTCACAGATCGCGTATTGTTCGATTACCCGACGGTACAATTGCTGACACCGTTTGCAGCTGCCTTTCTCGGCCTGACCCTCAACCAGTCAGCCTTCTTCGCCGAAATCGTACGCGGCGGCATTCTCTCCGTCGATCAGGGTCAACATGAAGCTGCTGCCGCGCTTGGCCTGCCGCGCAACCGTCAAGCCTTGCGAATTGTTCTGCCACAGGCCATGCGTTCTATCCTTCCGACGGGTTTCAACGAGATCATCGGTCTCGCCAAGGGCACTTCCATGGTCTACGTGCTCGCCTTGCCGGAGCTGTTCTACACAGTTCAGGTGATCTACCGGCGCAATCTGGAAGTCATTCCGCTGCTGATGGTCGCGACGGTCTGGTATCTGGTCATCATGACCGTGCTTTCGGTGGCACAGTATTATATCGAGCGATATTTCGCCAAGGGCGCGGTTCGCAATCCGGTTCCCCTGCCATTCCAGGCATTCTTCAATCGCTACAAGCGCTCCTTGCCGCTGACCTCGGAGTTGTCGGGACAAGTGCATAAGACGGTTCCGGTCGCGGGTTTCCGCGATGTCGGCACAGTGGCTGCGGGCGCACCTATTCATATCCACGATATTTCCAAGCGCTTCGGCACGAACACGGTGCTGCACCATGTGGACCTGTCCCTTCCGGCAGGCAGTGTGACGGCAATTCTCGGCCCGTCCGGCTCCGGTAAGTCCACGCTGCTGCGCTCGATCAATCATCTGGAGCGTGTGGATGCAGGCTTCATTTCCGTTGATGGCGCGCTGGTCGGTTATCGTCAGGACGGAGACACGCTCTATGAGTTGAAGGAAAAGGACATTCTCAAACGCCGTGCCGATATCGCGATGGTGTTCCAGAACTTCAATCTCTTTCCGCACATGACGGTTCTTGAAAACATCATCGAAGCGCCGATCCAGGTACGCGGTCTTGCGCGGGATGCAGCGGTCCGATTGGCGCTCGATCTGCTCGCCCGTGTCGGCCTCAGTGACAAGGTTGAAGCCTATCCGCGTCAATTGTCCGGAGGACAGCAGCAGCGCGTGGCGATAGCGCGGGCATTGGCGCTTCGTCCGAAGGTCATCCTGTTCGACGAACCGACTTCGGCGCTTGATCCGGAACTGGTCGGTGAGGTGCTCGACGTCATCAAGGAACTTGCCCGTACTGGCACCACCCTTGTGATCGTCACTCACGAGACCGGCTTTGCGCGTGAAGTTGCCGACACGGTTGTCTTTATGGAAGCCGGGCAGATCGTAGAGGCCGGTCCGCCATCCCGCATTTTCAACGACGCGCAGCATCCGCGCACACGTGAATTTCTGGCCAAGGTTCTTTGAACCGGTGCTGGAAGAACCGACACAACAAGGAGACGGGAAATGACATTTATCAGAAAAGCGAGCTACTGGACCGCCGGAGTTATCGCTATTGGGTTGCTTGGTTCCGGTGCCGCACGCAGCGAGGGGAAATTCGATCTCAGCCCGGAACAGCCGAACCGGCTGCGCGTCGAGAAGATCGCCAAGCGTGTCGAGGAGATCAAGGACTTCAAGTTCGTCAAGGACGGCGTTCTGACTATCGGCATCAGCACCAGCGGTCATCTGCCACTGCATGACTATGCGTCGGATTCCAAGACCGTCATCGGTTACGATGTCGATCTGGCGCAGATCATCGCCGATAGTCTGGGCCTCCAGCTGGAATTGGTTTCTGTCGCATGGGCTGACTGGCCGCTGGGGCTTTCCTCTGGCAAGTTCGATGCAGTGATTTCGAATGTGACGGTGACGGAAGAACGTAAGGAGAAATTCGATTTCTCCACCTATCGCAAGGATGAGCTTGGCTTCTATGTGAAATCCGACAGCGAGATCGGCGAGATCAAGTCTCCGAAAGATATTGCCGGTCTCAAGGTCATCACAGATGCGGGCACCAATCAGGAAAAAATCCTGCTGGAATGGGACCGCCAGAACGTAGCTGCCGGTCTGAAAGCCGTTGAGGTGCAGTATTACGATGATGATGCGGTCAAGGATCTCGCCGTCCAGAGCGGACGCGCCGACGCCGTTTTCAGCGTGAATGCGACGCAAGCTTACTCTGCAGGCATTAACGGCAAGACGAAGCTGGTCGGCACTGTGAGCGGGGGCTGGCCGATTACGGCTGAAATTGCCGTCACGACGCGCAAGAGAAGTGGCCTTGCCCAGCCGCTGACCGATGTCCTGAATGATTTGATCGCAAGCGGGGCATATCAGAAGGTTCTGGAAACCTGGAATCTTGGACCGGAAGCAATCACCGAAGCCAAAACCAACCCGCAGGGACTGCCGAAGAGCGGCTCGTGAGTTGAAAGGTGAGGGGCGGGTCGGTTTGAGGGGACGCGAACTGACCCGCATATTTCTGTGATACTGGAGAAAATTTACATGAGAGCAGGAGCTCTGTTGATCGCGGCCCTTGCATGGGTGACATTTCCGGTTCTGACGGCCGTGGCAGGGGACGGTTTCGACCTTTCTCCGGAGCAACCGGGTCGTATTCATACGAAGAAGAATGAGACGGCGGCCACAGTCATTCCCGCTGGCTTCAAATTCGTTGCGCCGGGTAAATTTACCGTGGCCGTGGCTCCCGGTGGCCCGCCTCTGGCGACTTATGCCACTGATGCACGAACGGTCGTCGGCGCCGATCCGGAATATGCTTCTGCGATCGCTGAAAGTCTGGGCCTGCAGCTGGAGCTCGTTCCGGTGGCGTGGATCGACTGGCCGCTGGGGCTGGCTTCCGGCAAGTATGATGCCGTCATTTCAAACGTTGGCGTTACCGAGGAACGCAAGGAAAAATTCGACTTTTCGACTTATCGGCAGGGCCTGCACGGGTTCTTCGTCAAGTCGGACAGTCCAGTCACCTCCATTAAGGGACCGAAGGATGCTGCGGGTTTGCGCATCATTGTAGGTGCGGGGACAAATCAGGAGCGCATTCTCGTCAAATGGAGTGAGGAAAACGTTGCCGCCGGTCTGAAACCGATTGAATTGCAATATTACGACGATGAGGCCGCAAGCCTGCTTGCGCTCCGGTCAGGACGGGCCGACGTGATCGTGCAGCCACATGCGCAGCTCGTTTTCATTGCAGCGCGTGACAAGAATATCAAGCGGGTCGGAACATTGAGCGCAGGTTGGCCGGATCGTTCCGATGTCGCGATCACAACCCGCAAGGGGAGCGGTCTGGCCGATGCACTGACGGTAGCTACCAATGGTCTGATCGAGGATGGAACCTATGCCAGAATTCTCGAGCGCTGGCAGCTGGAGGAAGAAGCGCTGCCCCGCTCCGAAACAAACCCGCCGGGACTGCCGAAGTTCAACTGAACCGGACATTATTTCCCCGCAACTGAAGGATCGAAGGTGCCAAAAACTATCGAATATTTCTTCTCCATCGGATCGCCGTGGTCATATCTCGGGCTGGATACGCTGGAGGAGTTGTCCTCAAGACATCTGGTTGAAATCAAGCCTCATCTGGCGACTGTCATCGAGGAGAATGGCGGAATATTCGCCAGAAACCGTCCCGATGCGCGTCGTGCCTATGGCACGCGTGATCTGAAACGATGGGCGAAGTTTCGTGGTAAACCTTTGCTGGTGGAAAATCGCCCGGCACTCGGCGACCCGACGTCTGCTTCCTTTTTGGTGATCGCCGCCTATCTTGACGGCGAGAACTGGTTGCAGCTGGTGCGGGCGCTGCAACATGCCTTTTGGGAAGAAGCGAAGGATATAGGGCAACCGAATGTCCGCCGCGCGGTGGCTGACGCCGCAGGCTTCAACGGGGCCTATCTCCTGTCACGGGAGCAGGACGAGGACGTCCTGCGAAAATGGCGAAATGATCGCGAGATTGCCGTCGAAAAGGGCGTGTTCGGATTTCCAACCTACATCTATGAAGATGAAGTTTATTGGGGACAGGACAATCTGGGCTTCCTGTCGAGCCATCTGCGCGGCGAGATACCTTAGGTGCATAGCAGGATTCTAGAAAGCCGCGTTCGGATGCTTTGCCCGGCTTGGTGTCGGCGAGCCTTTAACACTTTGGATTTCTGTTTGTCGTGTTGTTGGGTGATTTCTTATTGTATTTGTTCCAAATCAATGAACTCTCTGTCTGATCGGATAATTTCCAACCGAAAGACATGCTCGCAAATAATAGCAGAGCAAATGCAGGTTGGACGTGAAAATAGCATTATTGGGCCGTGTGGTCGCTCCAGCTTTCCGACTGCCGGAACAGGGTTTTCCAAGTGTCAGTCAGCCATTTTCATTTTTACTAGAAGCCGCCAGGGTCGTCGCGTTGGCGGCGATGGTTCTGGCGCTCTGCTGGCAGACCACAGCATCCGCCGCTGATCTGGAAAAATACCTTCCGAAGGTTGAGGCAAGCGCTCTCTTCAAAGAGGCCGATGCTATCGGCAAGCCGCAGGGCGAGCCGCCAATCGCACCACTGATGAAGCGGGGCGAGGTGATCGGTTATGCTTATTTGAATTCTGACTTCACCAGTTCCATCGGTTATTCCGGCAAACCCATCCATATCGTCGTCGGCATTGATACCAAAGGCGTCATACGCGGCATAAAACTGGTCGACCACAAAGAGCCGATCGTGCTGATCGGCATTCCCGAAGCCAAGGTTGTGGCTGCGCTGAACTCGCTGGTCGACAGTGACATGAGTGCTGTCGCGGCTGGCCAGAACAAGCCTCCGCAGGTGGAAATCGTCAGCGGTGCCACGGTTACTGTGCTCGTCATGGGAGACAGTGTCGTTCGCTCGGCCGTTGGGCTTGTCCGCAGTGGGCGTCTTGGCAACGCGCCTGTGCAGGTCGCCGCAGCTGATGCGCAGCGCACGGTTGATCTGGAGATCCGCGACGAGCAGGACTGGCAGGCACTGATCGGTGACGGTTCGGTCCGCAGCCTGAAACTGTCGATTGGTAACGTTACACAGGCATTCCGTGACGCCAAACATGATCGTGCCGCCGACAATCCCGAAACAACCAACCCTGAAGACGAATTCATCGAGCTTTATGTTGCGCCAGTCTCAGTGCCGTCGATCGGTATCAGCCTGCTTGGCAAGGATGGCTTCGAACGCTTGCAAAAGCGGCTGAAGCCAGGACGTCAGGCGATCCTGGTTGCGGGCGACGGAGCCTATTCTTTCAAAGGCTCCGGATATGTGCGCGGCGGTATCTTTGACCGCATCGAGTTGATGCAGGACGGGCAGGGCGTACGTTTCCGCGACAAGAACCATACCCGTATCGGCGATATCATGGCCGAAGGCGCACCGCGTCTGCGCGAGATAGCACTGTTCGAGGTGCCTGACGGGTTTGCCTTCGACGTGACGGAACCGTGGGATTTGCAGCTTCTGGTACAGCGCGGTTTCGGTGCGCGGGACAAGGCCAATATCAGTTACGATCTCGGCTACAGTTTGCCGGAAAAATATCTGGCGAAGCAGCCGGAACCAGCTCCCGCGCAGCCTGCAGCAACGACTGCAGATGCACCGCGTCAGCCGCAACCGGTCGGCGAAGCCAATGCGGCCGACATTCTGGGCGAGGGCAATCCGCTCTGGGTCCGGATGTGGGAGATGAATCGTGCCAATGTGGTCATCACCGCTTTTGCCATCACGGTTCTTGTCGGCATCTTCTTCTTCCAGAACAGTCTGGTCAGGCATCCGCGCTTCTTCACCTGGCTGCGGCGCAGCTATCTTCTGTTCATCCTTGTCTGGCTCGGTTTCTACAACAATGCACAATTGTCGGTCGTCAACGTCCTGACCTTCACCAACTCCCTGATTACCGGCTTTAACTGGGAATTCTTCCTGACATCGCCGCTGATCTTCATTCTGTGGGCATCGGTGGCGGCGGGGCTGCTGTTCTGGGGGCGTGGACCCTTCTGCGGCTGGCTGTGCCCGTTTGGCGCCCTGCAGGAGCTTACCAACAATCTCGCCCAATGGCTGAAGGTGCCGCAGGTCAAGCTTCCATGGGGACTGCACGAACGCCTCTGGCCTCTCAAGTACATGATCTTCCTCGGCCTGTTTGGATTGTCGCTCTATTCGGTCGCACTGGCGGAAGTGTTCGCGGAAGTCGAGCCGTTCAAGACCTCGATAATTCTCAAATTCGCACGTGAGTGGCCGTTCGTCATTTATGCGCTGACACTTCTGACTGCAGGCCTGTTCATCGAGCGCTTCTACTGCCGTTATATGTGCCCGCTCGGCGCGGCTCTCGCCATCCCCGGGCGCATCCGCATGTTCGAATGGCTGAAACGTTGGCCGGAATGCGGTTCGCCCTGCCACCGTTGTGCCAAGGAATGCCCGGTCGAGGCGATCCATCCGGAGGGGCAGATCAACGTCAATGAATGCATCTACTGCATGCATTGTCAGGAACTCTATCACGACGACCAACGCTGCCCGCACATGATCCAGGTGCGCGTGAAGCGTGAAAAATTCGCAGCCCGCAATGCCCCCCTCGCAGCGGCTGCCGAACGTGGCGGTGGACCGGCCAGACCCGTCATCTCAGTCAAAGGAAAGCCGGTTGAAGGCATTGCCGATACCGGTCCTGCTGTCTGACTTTTCTAAAGGAGAGAAGCATGTCTGAAGAAACCAAAAAAACGCAGCTTAGTCGAAGACAGCTGCTCGGCTCGTCAGCCTTTGTGGCTGCTGCCGGTGCAGGCGGTCTTGGTGGAGCGCTGTTTGCAGGTTCAACCGAACCGGCAATAGCTGCTGCCGGCGGTGCTGGCCACAGTGCAGAGGTGAAGCCTGGAGAACTGGACGAATATTACGTCTTCTTTTCCAGCGGTCAGAGCGGTGAGGTCCGTATTGTCGGCTTGCCGTCGATGCGCGAACTGATGCGCATTCCGGTGTTCAATCGCGATAGCGCGACCGGCTGGGGCCAGACAAATGAAAGCCTTAAGGTGCTGACCGAAGGCCTTCTGCCGCAGGACCAAGAGTTCCTCAAAGATCGCGGGGGCATTTTCCTGAATGGTGACTTGCACCACCCGCACCCGTCCTTCACGGAAGGCACCTATGACGGACGCTATCTCTACGCCAACGACAAGGCCAATACGCGTGTCTGCCGCATCCGTCTTGATGTGATGAAATGCGACAAGATCATTCAGCTCCCGAACCAGCACACCGTGCATGGCTTGCGCGTGCAGAAATATCCGAAAACCGGATATGTCTTCTGCAACGGTGAAGATCGCGCGCCGATCCCGAACGACGGCAGCAATCTGACCGATACCAAGCAATATCACGCGATCTTCACGGCCGTTGACGGCGAGACCATGAAGGTTGCCTGGCAGATCATGGTCGATGGCAATCTCGACAATGTCGACTGCGATTATCAGGGCAAATATGCTTTTGCCACCTGCTACAATTCGGAAGAGGGTACGACGCTCGCCGAAATGATGTCGAGCGAGCAGGACTGGATCGTCATCTTCAACCTGAAGCGTATCGAAGAAGCGGTTGCCAAGGGTGATTTCAAGGAAATCAACGGTGTGCCGGTCATCGATGGACGTCACGGTTCCAAATATACGCGTTACATTCCTGTGCCGAACAGCCCGCATGGCATCAACACTGCGCCAGACGGTATCCATGTGGTTGCCAACGGCAAGCTCTCGCCGACCGTTACCGTGTTCGACGTTCGCAAGTTCGATGAGCTTTTCGACGACAAGATCAAGCCCCGCGATGCAGTCGTTGCGGAACCTGAACTCGGACTTGGGCCATTGCATACGGCTTATGATGGCAAGGGCAACGCCTATACAACGCTCTTCATCGACAGCCAGATCTGCAAATGGAATATCGAGGACGCCAAGCGAGCCTTCAAGGGTGAAAAGGTCGATCCGATCCGTCAGAAACTCGATGTGCATTATCAGCCCGGTCACAATCACACTTCCATGGGGCAAACCAAGGAAGCCGACGGTCAGTGGCTGATTTCGCTCAACAAGTTCTCCAAGGATCGCTATCTCAATGTCGGCCCACTCAAGCCGGAAAATGACCAGCTCATCGATATTTCCGGTGAGAAGATGATGATTGTCCATGACGGGCCAAGTTTTGCTGAGCCGCACGATGCAACGATTGTTCATCGTTCCAAGATCAATCCCGTCAACTTCTGGAGCCGTGAGGATCCATTCTTCGCCGATGCTGTCACTCAGGCGAAAGCCGATGGCCTCGACCTGATGGACGCGAATGAGGTGATCCGGGATGGCAATAAGGTGCGCGTTTATATGACGTCTGCCGCGCCAGCCTTCGGTCTAACCGAGTTCACCGTCCAGCAGGGCGATGAGGTGACGGTGTATGTCACCAATATCGACGAGATCGAAGATCTTACGCACGGCTTCGCCATCATCAATTACGGGGTCAACATGGAGATCGGGCCACAGGCGACCGCGTCTGTCACCTTCACGGCCAACAAGCCGGGCGTGTGGTGGTATTACTGCTCGTGGTTCTGCCACGCCATGCACATGGAAATGAAGGGCCGGATGCTCGTGGAACCGAAGAAGGCCTGACTGCCATGAGGTTCCCCCGCCGGTTTCAGTCCTTCAGTGCCGCAATGCTGCTGACCGTCGTTCTTTGCGACGGTTTGCAGGCACGGCAGATCGATGTCGTAGCAGGCGAAGGCGTACAGGCGGCTATCGACAAAGCGGAGCCGGGCGATGTCGTCCGGCTTCTGAAAGGCAAGCACAATGGCGCGGTTACGATCGACCGCGCCATTGAACTGACCGGCGAGCAGGGCGCCATTGTGGACGGACTTGGCTCGGGCAATGCCATAACGGTCAACGCACCGGATGCTATCGTGCGCGGGCTGGAAGTGCGCGGTTCGGGCGATAACATGCCCGACCTCAACTCCGGAATTTTCGTGGCCAAAACCGCCACGGGCGCACGCGTCGAGAACAATCGACTAATCGATAACCTCTACGGGATTTATTTGCATGGCGCCGCAAATTCCATCGCGAGCGGCAATGAGATCATTGGCCGTCGAGGCGTACGCATGGCGCAAACCGGCAGCGGCGTTTCCATCTGGAATGCGCCCGGCGCACAGGTTATTGGCAACGTCATTCGCTACGGGCGCGACGGCATCTATACCAATGCCAGCCGCAAAAATATCTTTCGCGACAATGTGATGGAGGATGTCAGGTTCGCTGTTCATTACATGTACACGGATGACAGCCAGGTCATCGGCAATGTTTCGCGCAACAATTCGGTCGGTTTCGCGATCATGTACACCAACCGTCTCAAGGTGCAGGATAACCTGTCCGACGGCGACCGGGATCATGGCTTGTTGCTCAATTATGCAAATAGCTCGGTCATTTCCGGCAATCGCGTGATCGGGCGTATGCAACCGATAGATCGCTGGCTCGATGCCGGTGTCCAGAAGGCTGAACACGGCCTTCCTGCGGACGACCAGACGGAAACCCAGACGGGCGCAACCTCGCGGCTCGGTCCGGAAAAATGCGTCTTTATTTACAATGCCAACAAGAACAAGTTCACCGAAAACAGTTTCGAGAACTGCAGCATAGGCATTCACTTTACTGCCGGTTCCGAGGGCAATGCCATGAGCGGCAACGCCTTCATAAACAACCGCAATCAGGTGAAATATGTCGGCACGCGCAACCTCGACTGGTCGGTCAATGGGCGCGGCAATTACTGGAGCGACAATCCGGCCTTCGATCTCAATGGTGACGGTATCGCAGATAGTCCTTACCGGCCCAATGATCTGATCGACAAGGTTTTGTGGACTGCGCCACAGGCAAAAATTCTCATCAATAGTCCGGCAATCGAGACAATCCGCTGGGCACAGACCCAGTTCCCGGCGCTTTTGCCGGGCGGTGTTGTCGATAGCTATCCCCTTATGAAGCCGCCGCATCCGGCCGATCCGGCGAAAGGAAAACCAAATGACTGAGACTGTCATTCTTGATCAGGTCACAAAGTCCTATGGCGGGTTCGACGCCATCAGCGATGCAAGTTTCAGCCTCCACGCTGGAGAAAGCATTGCGCTGGTCGGCCATAATGGTGCTGGAAAAACGACGATGATAAAGCTCATGCTCGGGCTGATCCGCCCGACCAAGGGCGCGGTTCGCGTGTTGGGCGAAGATCCGGCGACCGGTGCCTTTGCCGCCAGATTGCGGCTTGGCTATCTGCCTGAGCACGTCTCTTTCAATCTGGCGCTGACAGGAGCCGAAACGCTCGGTTTCTATGCGCGGCTCAAGAGAATGCCGGTTGCCCAAAATGTAGAGCTGCTGGAGCGCGTCGGCCTCGCCCATGCTGCGAACAGGCGGGTTGGCACCTATTCGAAGGGGATGCGCCAGCGACTGGGGCTTGCTCAGGCATTGCTCGGGCAACCGTCCGTTCTGTTGCTTGACGAGCCGACGACCGGTCTCGATCCCGCCTTGCGTCAGAGCTTCTATGAAGTCCTTGAAGAATTGCGGAGCAAAGGCACGACAATCCTCATGTCGTCCCATGCCCTGACCGAACTGGAAACCAAAGTCGGGCGCGTCATCATCGCGAACAAAGGCAAGATTATTGCCGATGGCTCCATCGATGCGTTGCGCCGGATTTCACAATTACCGCTTCGCATACGGGTGCAGACGCCAGACGTTTCCCGGCTGCCTTCGACAACCGCCAATACTGCATTGCGCTGGCATCGTCTCGGCCCGGATATCTTCGAAACGGAAGCTCCGACGGAAGGTAAGATGGCTCTTGTCCGTGAAATCGTGGCCATGAACGACAATCTCACAGAACTTGATCTCGTTCCGCCGACGCTGGACGAACTTTACGCCCACTTCCTCAATGCCGGGGAAGAGGCCCTCGCGGAGGCAGCGGAATGAACAATATTCTCATAATCGCTTCCAAGGAAATTCAGGAAGGCTTGCGCAATCGCTGGGTTCTGGCGACCACGCTATTGCTTGCGGCACTGGCCCTAAGCATGACTTTTCTCGGCAGCGCACCCACCGGCAGTTCGGTTGCCGCGAGCAAGCTGGACGTTGTGATCGTCAGTCTCTCCAGCCTGACAATCTTCCTCATCCCTCTTATTGCCCTTCTCATTTCGCATGATGCAATCGTCGGTGAAATGGAACGCGGCACGATGCTGCTGCTTCTGAGCTATCCGATAAGCCGATTTCAGCTGGTTCTTGGAAAATTCGTTGGTCAGCTTGCTATTCTGTCCTTTGCGACATTGTTCGGGTACGGCGCGGCGGCTGTGGCGCTGATCGTGACCGGGTCCGGCGTGGATGCGGGAAGCTGGCTGTCGCTGTTCAAACTCATTATCTCGTCGGTCCTGCTGGGAGCCGTGTTCATCGCCATCGGCTTTCTCGCAAGTACGCTGGTGCGGGAGCGGAGCACGGCAGCAGGTATCGCCATCGGCGTCTGGCTGTTTTTCGTGCTGATCTATGACGCAGCACTTCTTGCTCTGCTGGTTTTCGATCAAGGCCGTATTGTTGGCGGTGGGGTACTCAACGGTCTGCTTCTTCTCAATCCAGCCGATTCCTACCGGCTTCTCAATTTCGGTCTCGGACAGGCCGGATCTTTAACTGGCATGGGCGGAATAGCCGGTAACGCTACGCTCTCTGCTCCAGCTCTGACGCTAGCGCTCGGCCTTTGGGTCATGCTGCCGCTGTCCCTTTCCATGCTGGTTTTCTCGAGGAAAGAATTATGAAACACGCTCTGTTTCTTGCCCCCCTGTTTCTGGTTCTGCTTGCAGGGTGTTCTCCGGATGAAAAGAATGATGCCGTGATGGCTCCTTTCGCGCTGACGGAAAGCGCAATGGGCCGATATTGCGGAATGAATGTTCTGGAGCACCCCGGCCCCAAGGGGCAAATCATTCTAGAGCCGACAAACGAGGCAGTATGGTTCTCTTCCGCCCGTGATACGCTCGCCTTTACGATGCTGCCTGAGGAGCCAAAAGGGATCGCGGCGATCTACGTTTCAGATATGGCGAAAGCGCCAAGCTGGGAAGAGCCGGGAGCGGAAAACTGGGTCGATGCGCGCAAAGCCTTTTTCGTGATTGAAAGCGCTGCTGTAGGTGGAATGGGGGCACAGGAGGCCGTACCGTTTTCGACACGAGAAGCAGCGGAGAAGTTCGTTGCGGAAAAGGGCGGCCGTATTAGCACTTTTACCGAAATACCGGAGGATTACGTTCTCGGCGGTCAGTCGGTGCGGCCCTCCGATCTTGGAGCCGAAAGCCATGCGCATTGAAGGTGGTCAGCGTATCAGCCGTCGGCTTGTACTTGCGGGTGGTGCGGCTGGAGTAGTGTTCTGGGCCATTCCAAAACACGCAGTTTCACTCGACCTTCCGGAGCCCATCATCTGGCGTAGTCAGGCGATGGGGGCACCTGCCAAGATCATACTCTATCATCCGGATCGTTCGACCGCTGAACGGTTGCTGCGCGAAGCGGCTCAAGAGGCCAAAAGGCTGGAGAACATCTTCAGCCTCTATCGCGAAGATTCAGAACTTGCCCAACTTAATCGCGATGGGGCGCTGGCATCGCCTTCGCCTGATCTGGTTGAGGTTCTGCGTATCTGCCATGAATGCTGGCAGGCCAGTGATGGCCTTTTCGATCCGACCGTACAGCCTCTTTGGAACTGTCTGAAAAAGCATTTCTCGCAAGAACATCCTTCTCCCGACGGACCATCGCGACAGCTTTGGGATGAAGCGCTGGCGAAGGTAGGGTTCGGTTATGTTCTGTTCGATGATAACCGCATTGCATTCTCCAAGCCATCTATGTCTCTGACTTTAAATGGTATTGCGCAGGGCTATGTCACCGACCGCGTGACGGCATTGTTGCAAAGGGCAGGAGTCGAATATGCACTGGTCGATATGGGGGAGTATCGCGCTCTTGGTTCAAGAGCTGACGGCACGGCATGGTGCATTGGCATCGCCGATCTGGAAGCCGGAGCTGCTGCCGAAGAGTATGTTGATATCCGCAATCAGGCGCTCGCGACATCCAGCTTCACGGGCTTTCAGTTCGATGAGTCCGGACGGTTTAACCATTTGCTCAACCCAAAAACTGGCTTTTCAGCGGCACTTTATCGCCGGGTGACTGTCGTGGCCCGCGATGCGGCGCGAGCCGATGCCTGGGCAACTGCGTTCAGCCTCATGGACAAGAATCAGATCGAAGCAGTTATCGGTAGCCAACAGGATATGTCTGTGATTGCACAGACACGCTCTGGCGAACGAATAGGCCTGGGTTCTTAGGTAATGAGCGGCGTTATCGTACTGATCGCAGGCGCATCCCGTCCGAAGCAGATTGATACTCAGAGGGGCGGAAAAACGATGCGGTTTTCTATGAATCGGGGCGTCTTATGCGAACGTGGCGATGAGATTTTTTTGATCTTTAGAATGAATGTCAGGAAACTCTGAGCAATCGGCATTTGCCGATACAAGCACCGTCGCGCAGTCATGCTTTTTTAAGTTGCCAGACTGAAACCTGTTCTGGAACCAGCGCTCTGTCGAGCCAAGTTATCGCAATAATTCCAAGAAGATCGAATGGTGGGCGTGACAGGGATTGAACCTGTGACCCCTACGATGTCAACGGCGGCTTGCTATTTCCCGATACTTCCCGGAATTTCACTAACTTACTGTATTTAATGAATAAAAATTTTATGCGCATCCTTGATCTTCCCGAATATTCTGTTCAAATCATGTGCTGAAAGTTGCTAATCTGTTGCTAGGATTTGATATGCCAATTACGAAAAACGACGTAGACGGCCTGACACCCGACACAATTTTGTGGGATGACGGCAGGGGTAGCGTGGCAGGTTTTGGGGTGAGGCGGCAGCGCGTCGCTCGAGTGTTTATTCTCAAGTATAGCGTTCGAGGGCGTTCGCGATGGATGTCTATTGGAAAGTATGGATCACCATGGACCGTTGAAACAGCTCGTCTCGAGGCAAAACGCCTTCTAGGCTTGGTAGCATCAGGTGGCGACCCGGCGGCCGCGAGAGACGAACAACGATCTGCTGAAGGTCCGTTGACTGTCGCGGAACTCTGCGACGATTATATGAAAGCTGCCCGTGCAGGTGCCATTTTAACTCGCTTTCACCGACCTAAGAAGGAGTCGACGCTTCAGATTGATGTGGGTCGCATTGAGCGACACATTAAGCCACTTATCGGAAAGAAGCATGTGATCGAGGTGGATTCTAAAGTTGTCAAGCGTCTGATCCACGATATCACGGTGGGAAAAACAGCTACGAGTATCAAAACTGGGACCCGCGGCAGAGCAATTGTAACTGGGGGTGCAGGTTCTGCTGCTCGCGTCGCGGATTTGCTGTCAGGGATTATGACATGGGCAGTCGATGAAGGCTTGATCCGCGACAATCCTGTTCACAGAGTTCGCAGATACCGAGGACAGCCACGGCAAAGATTCCTATCAGAAGTAGAACTGAAACAACTGGGAAAGGTGCTATCTGCCGGACGCGATTGTAATGAAAAAGCAATTCATCGTTATGCTCTGACAGTCGTTCATCTACTTGTGTTGACGGGATGCAGACTAAACGAAATTGCTTCTTTGAGATGGTCTGAAGTCGATTTATCTCAGCGATGTTTGCGTCTCGGGGACACGAAGACGGGGCAAAGTCTCAGAGCAATTGGTAGCGCAGCAACGAAAATCTTATCGAACATCGATAAACTGTCTGGTTCAGACTGGGTATTCCCTGGAGCAAGGGGAGACGGCCCGTATCAAGGAACGAAACGTGAGGCTGCCCGAATATTTCAAACAGCGGAATTGGATAATGTCACTTGCCATACTCTCCGGCATACGTATGCGTCTTTTGCTTCGGGGTGTGGGTATTCTGATGGCACAATAGCTGGACTGTTAGGGCACAAGGGAAGAGGCGTTACTTCTCGCTATATACATCGTCCGGACAGCGCGTTGCTTGCGGCTGCGGAGGACGTCAGCGAGCATATCAAAGGGCTGTTGAACGTGACGTCTAACGACGCGAAATAGCCTAATTTATGACAACTGGCCAGCGGGTATACCTGTTCTAGCAGGCATTAGTTCGGCCTTGGGCGCGCTGCTAGACCGGGTTGAAGATGCTGCTCCCTTGGGCAGACGTTAGGTGGAATTGGCGAGCAAGATGGGCATTCTAGCCGGGCCGCCGAGATTTCAGAAAAAGGCCCTTGTTTGTCGTGTCCTGACTGTTCTTGAAGGCTTTATGGGGACATATTTGACAAACAATAAGAAACAGCCTGATTGTCGGTAACGCGCATTCAAGTCACCACCGGGGTGAATAAGGCATATACTAATTGGAACGCCGTGCGCAGGCCTTTTTACTGGGCGTTCTATGCCTCGTTCACGACCGGAGTAACTTCCCTAGCGCGGTTTCTCCTCCGGCTGCTGTTTCGGCGGTTAGGCCTATTGCGGTAGGCTGCCCGCCGATTGTACCGTCAACGGCTGCGTCTGCCCTTCATGAGCATGTAGGCCATTAAGGCCACCAGACCAACAGAAACCCACGCGGAGCGGTGCCTGGGACTTCTCGTGCGTATTGTACGACATGTTGGCCACGTTCACGTGCATCTTCGGCGAGAACATTTACAGCGTCTTTCGTTGATGCGAGCGCGTCATCAGTCGCGCTGGATAAATTGCTGAGATGATCTGACAGGCGGGAAGATAGGCTGCTGACCTCTCTGCGCGTGCGTAGATCTGTTCGGAAAGCATGCTTTCGGGGTGCCATGCCATAAGATTCTCCTTTTAAATTATCGGACCGAAACGGCGAACAGTAAGGAATTGTTCGAGTTTTTGCATATTATGCCTGGCCATTAAGCGGCCATTTCCCGGCAAGTCGCGGCACATAGATCACAAGCGGCGACACATTCGTCCATCCCGTCGAGTGCCTCGCAGCTCTTGGAGCAGGCCTCGCATATTTCAGCACAGGCTCGACATACCGCTTGGTGCAAAGGCGTCCGCAAGAGCATGATATGGGCACAGCTCCTGCATATTTCGGCGCAAGTAAGCATGGTTCGAAAGTGTGTGGGTTCGACATGTTCCCCACCTTCTTCGAGGCAGTGTGTGGACGCCATTCCGATGCATGTCTGATAACAAGCTAAACATGCATCAATGCAGGCTTTCATCTCGTTATTGTTCATCGTTCCTCCTCCCTACTGTTCCTTCCTAAGGAACGCATCGAAACTATAACTGTTCCAAACGAAGATTTCTTGGTGCTGACCGCCCGGTGGCGCACTTGACTGGGGGCCAAGGTTTGATCCCGATACTTGCAACGAATTAAAGAGCAATTGACTCTTGATCAACAGTGCGAAGGCAAGCACGTCCAGACCAAACAGCCGTAGCACGGAAGCCGTAGTCTACCGCAAACTCTACGAGACATCCCGCGGGCAACGCTTACGTGCGCGACAACTGACCGCGGCATCCGTTGTGTGCCTATCGCTTGCAGCAAGAGGACGTCACGTCGTCACGTCAGCTACGGTATGTACCACGTGCGTAGATGGTCGACATGGATAAGACTTACAATAGACAAGAAAGTGTGTTCGAGGCGCTTTTGGAGGCGCTGATCGAAGTAATCGGGTATGTTGATAGGGCTGAACCCTTCAGGATTATTGTACTGGGTTGATGATCCCAGTGGCGCGCGAAAGCGTAGAGCCGCTGGCGGCGGTAACATCGCCGGGGCTGGTTTCTGCCAAGCATCAATCTCTGCTGCATTTCGTAGAGCAAGAGCCCTGGTCTGATGACGCCTTGATGTGGAGGGGCCTGAATTGTCATCGCCGACGCTCAATGAGGTCGGCGTAGCAAATTAATTGTGGTGATTATCAAACGCGCTAGAATGGCTATCTGCCCATTCGCTTCCGCCTGGAATTCCCAGAACTGAATTTGAAGAATGTCTATGGATTGCTTGAGCGCACCTTTCACCGAAAACAAAGGCGCTGCTTGCTGCGCAGTATGACTGAACCGCCTGACTATTCGTCGGCACGCACCTGTGCGTGCGAAATTAATCCGAAGATGAAAGTTCCTCCAACGACGTTCCCGAACAAAGTTGGGAGCCCGAATTTAAAGATGCTATCAAACGGGGTGACTTCTCCAATCATAAGTAAAAATAGCACCTCAATTGAACCCACTACGATGTGTGTTAAATCGCCGATAGCTATGAGGTATGTGATGAGAAAGATTAATGCTAGGTGCCCCTGCTTTGTACTGTGAAGCATCCAGACCAACGTAGCAATAAGCCAGCCTGACATTATTCCCTTACTGAATAGTTCATTGCTGCTGTTGGCTATAAGGTGCTTACCCATGTCAACAAACGTATTGGTCACTTCGTCCGAGAAAATCGGCATACTAACCATAACGAAGGCTGCAATTGCACCGCCAATCAAGTTCCCGAAGAGAACAATGGTCCACAACCTGATCATTTTCACGAAATGAGACAGCGTCGGCTCTGTCATAAAAGGCAAGACAGGAGTGATCGTATTCTCCGTGAATAGCTGCTGATTGGCGATGATGACGATGATGAACCCGACCGTGTATCCTGCGGAGCTCACAAGGAAGAAAAGATCGCTGTCTGGAAGGTAAGTCTCCAAAATTCCCCGAGCGATCATGGATGTGCTCATAGAAATTCCGCCTGCAATGGCTGACCAGAAAAGCGCCATTGCATCTCGGTTGATTTCCTTCTCACCATCACGTCGGATTAGCTCGTGGATGGCGGCTGACTTCGATGGAAGTCTTTCCTTCAGCCCGTCTGCCGTCGGCTCCGTCTCTTCCGAACTGGACATCCTGATCCCCTGACTATTTTCGCTTTCGGCAAATAGTGCGCTTCAGATGTTTGTCGATAGGACGGAACCCGAATGGTGGCGGTTCGTTTAGTCTGTCTTGGACAGGAGAAATGAATGCGTAAGTCGATATTGTTCTTAATTTTAGCCGTTGCTGTAATCTTGGGATTTATCTTCGCAACACCTTATTATTATGGGGTGTCTCCTCAGAACAGCGGCGAACAAGGCTCTTCTGAGGTTCAATAGGCCCTTCTTTCGTAAGATGCGGAGTGAAGATGTAAGGCAGTTCCATGATTTAAACTCGGAGTAGGAAAATGAAAAACTTAGTCATATTTGCGCTACTACTGATCGCCCCGAATATAGCAGTTGCACAGGAATCAGGTATGCCGACACAGTCAGGCACGCAAGAACCGGAGGTGCCAGGCAATCCGCCATCGTCTCCTAATCAGCCGCCGTCTGACCCAGATGCGGTTCACGTTCCGCTAAATTCCGAGCCACAGAAGCAGGACCGCGTGAAAAAAGAGGAAGACGAATGCGCACCGGGAAAGGATGCGAAGACCTGCGTTGAGCGCCAGCGCGGGCGAAAATAGAGCGCTGTTTGGGTGGTCCAGTTAGGCCCAAATATGTTGCACTATTAAGGACTATTTCACCGGATGTGCTTTTATGCGTATCAGAATATTCTCATGGCGAAACACGCTGACGTGAAAAAATTACACCGAGAAGATCCTGACCTTGCCCCCAAGTTTTATCCAGTTTTGAGTTCGCTCCAGCGGTTTTGGGTTGCTGTATTTGGGGCGGTAGCGGCGGGTTGCGGTGCGGAGCCATTTCGGCTGCGCAGCACCGCATCACGTCGCGGGTTGATGGTCTGAGCGAACTCGGCAGGTGTCAGCCAGCCGAGGCCAGAATGTGGACGGTGATCGTTGTAATCGCCGCGCCAGTTTGAAAGCGCTGATCGAGCATGGGTCAGTGACGAGAAGAGGGTTTCATTCAAGAACTCGTCTCGCAGCCGTCCATTGAAGCTTTCGATGAAAGCGTTCTGAATGGGTTTGCCAGGCGCAATGTAGTGCCAATCCACCTTAGTCTTGTCCGTCCATTGCAGGATCGCGTTGCTGGTGAACTCGCTGCCGTTGTCACTGACGATCATTTTCGGTTTGCCGCGCTCCTCGATGATCCGGTCAAGCTCGCGGGCAACGCGCAGACCGGAAAGCGATGTATCGGCGACGAGTGCCAGGCATTCCCTGGTGCAATCGTCGACGACCGTCAGAATCCGGAACCTGCGTCCATCGGTGAGTTGATCCGACACGAAGTCCAGTGACCAACGATCATTGGCTGTCATCGGAACCAGCATCGGTGCTCGTGTGCCGATCGCTCGCTTGCGACCGCCGCGCTTGCGCACCATCAGCTTTTCCTCCCGATAGAGCCGGAAGAGCCTCTTGTGGTTCACAAGGTGCCCCTCGCGTCTGAGTAGGACATGAATGCGTCGGTAGCCAAAGCGGCGGCGTTCATGCGCCAACGCCTTCATTCGCTCGCGAAGGTCATGGTCGTCGATGCGGCTGCTTTCGTAACGAACTGTCATCCGGCAAACACCGATGGCTTTACACGCCCGCCGTTCGCTCATCCGATGTTGGTTCATCAGATGCGCGATAGCGTTCCGCTGGGCTGCGGGCGTCACCACTTCTTTCCCAAAAGGTCTTTCAACGCGGCGTTGTCGAGCATCGCATCCGCCAGAAGCCGCTTCAGTTTCGTGTTCTCGTCCTCCAGCGTCTTCAGCCGCTTGGCCTCAGACACGTCCATCCCGCCGAACTTGGCCTTCCATTTATAGATGCTCGCATCGCTGACACCGTGTTTGCGGCAAAGCTCCGAGACAGGCGTGCCCGCCTCGTGCTCCTTCAGGATGCCAATGATCTGTTCGTCTGTGAAACGGTTGCGCTTCATTCTCTGGTCCTCTCAATGGGCCAGAGCTTACTTCAAAATGGATTATTTCAACGGGGCAAGGTCAAGATCATAGCAGCCTTCGTTCGCCGCAGGGAATGCGTACCGTAGTCCTCCCGACGAAGGCCGATCGCCGTTACCCACTCATCGACTAGCCGGGCGTATTGCCGAGTGCTGAGATGATCAGCGTGGTCGACGCGACTGGGGAAGGCATAGTCATCGACTGTTCCTCCCCTTCGTTGAAGCCAGGCAAGCAGACTAGCTCTGACCTCGGTCGTAATTTCGAACTGCACGGGTCGTCCAGTCTTCTGTTGGACGACCATCGCCCGAGTTCGAATATCCTGGCCGGTGACGAGTGTCCCGATTTTCAACTTTACCAGATCGCAGCCGCGGAGCTTGCTGTCGATGGCAAGATCGAAAAGCGCCCGATCTCGCATCCTTCCTTCACGGTCGAGGAAAAAGCGGACTGCCCATATCTGGCACTGCTTCAGGGGCTTCTTGACGCCAACTTGCTTGCCCGCATTCCAAGCCGGTCGACCCAGTGCGCCAGGATCGTATTGTGACATACCCATTTCAGTTCTCCTATGGCCACCATTGGCTACAAGGAAAACGCACACCTTCAAGTTAGATGACGGGGCCGTGAGCGGATTCACAGCTTTCTTGTTCGGAACACGCAAATAGGACATTCCGAGCGTAAACATGAAATTTCGACGTCTCTTCTAGGGTGAGAGCTGTTGGCCCTGCGGCATAATCGTTCTTCTCTTGTTCTCCTTTGCGTGATAGTAGGATGTCACTCCGCACCCTAAATGGAATAAGATGATCGAAAGCGACTCCGAGTATAAATTTATAGAACTGAACCGCACTTTTCACGAACTATCCAAG
This sequence comes from Brucella anthropi ATCC 49188, assembly GCF_000017405.1. Taxonomy (NCBI): domain Bacteria; kingdom Pseudomonadati; phylum Pseudomonadota; class Alphaproteobacteria; order Hyphomicrobiales; family Brucellaceae; genus Brucella; species Brucella anthropi. Next base: position 1,762,836 of record NC_009668.1, on the reverse strand, counting down.
TACGCCAACGAGGACGATGATCTCGAACTGAGTCGGGCGTTTCGTGTCGGTGATCGGCTCTCTTGGTCAAACCTGATTGAGCGGTACCGTGTCATTATCCTATCGGAAGCCGGCTCGGGTAAAACTGCTGAAATTCGCAATATCGCTCTCGATCTACGTGCCCAAGGCAAGTCAGCGTTTTTCATCCGCCTCGAATATATACCCAACGATTTCGAAGACGGATTCGAGGTCGGGACATTTGAAGAGTTTCAGTCGTGGCTCGCATCGAATGACGAAGGATGGCTCCTGCTGGACTCCGTTGATGAGGCACGCCTGCGCAATCCCGGAGACTTCGCGCTCGCAATCAAGAAACTAGGAAGGCGGATCGCGACGGCGAAGGATCGCTCGCACATCGTTGTCACCGGGCGCACCAATGCGTGGCGCCCCAAAACCGATCTTGCGCTTTGCGTCACTCATTTGCCTTTCACGCCTGCCACGAAGACGGCGAAGGAAGACGAGGCTTCCGGCATCGACGACACGATCGAGGACGCTGTTGAGACTTCGGATAGACCGGCAGAAAAGTCCCAGCCCGTCTTCAAGATCGTCACGTTGGACGACCTGTCTCGTGTTCAAATCGAGGCATTTGCTAATGCCCGTGGCATCAATGACACTAAAGCCTTCATTGAGGCCATCGAGCGCGCCGATGCATGGTCCTTCACGTCAAGACCACAGGATTTGATGGAGCTGACGGAATTCTGGGTTGATCAGGGCCGCATCGGAAGCCGCCTGGAAATCATGCGCAACAGCATATCGCGGCGTCTCCAGGAGAGAGATCAAGAGCGCATCGATGTATACCCGCTGGCTCCCCAAAAGGCTCTGCAAGGAGCAAAGTTGATAGCCGCAGCGACCACCTTGGCGCAAGACTCGACTATTCGAGTTCCGGATGGGGCCGAAAATTCGAAAGGTATCGCTCTCCACGACGTGCTTCCTGATTGGGACGACAGAGAACGCTCAACGCTGCTGTCCCGCCCGATATTCGACGAAGCAATCTATGGAACTGTGCGCTTCCATCATCGCTCCGTCCGCGAGTATCTCGCGGCGGAATGGTTCGCTGAGCTGTTGGGCCGAGAGACCTCAAGACGAAAGATCGAAGCCCTCTTCTTCACCAACCAGTATGGGCTGGACATCATCGTTCCCACGCTCCGTCCGATCTTACCCTGGCTGGCTATCCTCGATCCCAAGATCCGAGAGAGGTTGCGAAAAGTTGCCCCTGAGGTGGTTTTTGAAGGGGGCGATCCGAGCCAACTACCGTTGGAGACGCGCAGGCTCATTCTCCATGAAGTCTGCGAGCAACTGGCAAGCGGAACATCCGGCCGCTCGATGACCGACTATGCGGCGGTACAACGCTTCTCCAATCCCGATCTGACCGACGATGTGCGCAGCCTTCTGGCCAAGTATGCGACCGATGAAAAACTAAAGGCTTTTCTGCTCCGAATGGTCTGGCTGGGTCAGCTCTCCGGCGCATTGCCCGAGGCAAAGCATATCGCGCTTTCACCTTCCGCTTCACAGTACACCCGCATTGCCGCGTTTAGAGCAGTTCGGGCAGTTGGGTCCGAGCAGGATCAAGAAGAAATCCGCAACAGTTTTCTCGTAGAAGCGGCAGAACTGGATCGCGACTGGCTTGCCGAATTGACGAAAGAAACTGCTCCAACACAGGACACGATCAAGTGGCTGCTTGAGTGTTTGGGCAAAACGCAAGAGAATGAGCGGTACAGCGTTGATCGCCTTTCTGACGCTGTGAGCACCTTCGTTCAGGCCGCCGGCCTCGATCAGCTGCCCGAGTTGCTTATCGGCTTTAATCAATTGCTCAACACACCTCCAGTGATTGAGAGACGTTTTTGCGAGATATCGCAGAAATTTACTTGGTTGATGACGCCCGCATCCCAGGCGGTCGAGCGTCTCATCGAAGCCCGTCATACAGCGTCTCTGCAACCCGCCGTGCTGGCCATTCTCGATAAGTTCGGAATGGGACGTCACTATCTCGACAGCGAACTCAACGATGCGAGAACGAAGTTCTCAACTCTTGTGCCAGAGTGGCCGGAACTGAAAAGAGCCCTGTTTTGGTATGAAATTAACCTCGCGAGAGAACGGCGAGACGAAAAACGTAACGAACGGCTTACCGATTTCTGGTCAGTTTTTGTCATGGAGCCATTCTGGCGCTTTGGCGCGGAGGATTTCGACTATGTCTCCGAGCAAATTGCAACTCAGCCCTTCCAAGACGACAAGCTTGTCGCGCTATCGTTGGCTTTTAGACTCTACATCACAAACGACCGGCCGCGTTTGTGGCGTGAAAAGCTCAAGCGACTCGTCTCCGGCAACACCGAATTGTCGGATGAGTTGGACAAGTTCCTCAATCCGCCAGCACAAGGGAAGGACGCCCGCGCCTGGAAACGTCAGGAAGCGCAGTGGAAAAGACGCTCCGAAGAAAGAAAACGAAAAGAGGAAAAGGATCTGGCAGACTCAAAAAAGTACTTGGGCGAAAATCTCGATAAATTGCGCGACCCGAGTCTGACCAAACCCGGGTATGTCTTCAACGGCCTAACCTACCTTCACGAGCGGATGCGCCGCGATAGCGATCGCTCCGGTAGGTGGACTCATGGAAACTGGAGAAACTTGGAAGCCGAGTTCGGCAAGGATATCGCGCAGGCGTTCCGTGACGGAATTGTGGCTTATTGGCGGCGTGAGAGACCGACTATTCGTTCGGAAGGGGCACCAGAAAACTCGACACCAATGTCGGCAATTCTTGGCTTGGCCGGACTCGAAATCGAAGCGCAGGAGACACCAAATTGGGTGCAAAGTCTCAGCGAAGCAGACATCGAACTCGCCTGCCGATATGCCTCGTTCGAATTGAACGGTTTCCCAACCTGGTTTCCCAAGCTCTTCGAGGCACATACGAGCACCGTCACAGATTTCCTTCTTCAGGAGATTCGCTTCGAGCTTTCGAAAGTAACACCTGAAAAGGAGGATCATTACGTCCTCAGTGACGTTAGCTGGTCAGGTGAATGGAGCTGGGCCACCCTCGGCCCGCATATCGCAAATCTGCTGAAGGAATCCGAGCCTGCGAACGCAGCCACGTTGGACAAGCTCCTCAAGATTTTGCAGGGCTCGGCACTGTCCGACGAGGAAATAGCCGCGCTTGCATCGCAAAAAGTCCAGTCAGTATACACCCCGCAGCATGTGGCTCACTGGTACGCCGTATGGGTAGGCGTCGATCCTGAAGCCGCAATTCCCGACCTTGCAGCTTATTTTGAAGAGTTGCCGCAGGGCGAGGCGCGAACGGAATTCGCGATGAACTTTGTAACAAGCCTATGGGGCGGTCGCAGAAGCGCAGCCAGCACCAGGACCAGATATCAAACACCCCGGCATTTGAAGACTCTCTACCTGCTGATGCATGGTCATATCCGGCAAAGCGAGGACATCGATCGCGCCGGCAAAGGGGTCTATTCGCCAGGTTTGCGCGACAAGGCGCAAGACTCAAGGAACGGGCTATTTGATCTGCTGAACAAGATCCCCGGCAAGGAAGCCTTCCTGGCCCTGCAAGAAATATCGCAATCTCACCCGGAGGTGGAATCCCGTCCATGGTTCACCCACTTGGCAAAGGTGAAGGCCGAGCAGGACTCGGATATCGCGCCGTGGATGCCTGCACAGGTCCGCGATTTCCATGACAAGCTGGAACGAACGCCGGCCAATCATCGAGAGTTGGCAGAGCTTGCGGTGATGCGGCTCCTTGATTTGAAAGATGATCTTGAGAACGGGGACAGTAGCATCGCGACAATACTCAAAGCAGGTGCGACGCTTGAAACCGATATGCGGAAGTATATCGGGCGTGAGCTTCGTGAGAAGGCGTCCGCTCGCTATTCCGTCCCGCAAGAGGAGGAGTTTGCAGATGCCAAGAAGCCTGACATCAGGTTCCACGGGATGGGATTTGATGCACCCGTGCCGACCGAGTTGAAGCTGGCCGACAAGTGGACTGGCCCCGAGCTTTTCGAGCGGTTGGAGAACCAGCTCTGTGGCGACTATTTGCGCGACAACAGGTCAGCACGCGGCGTTTTCGTTCTGGTGCGCACGGGCGAAAAGGCTGGCTGGGATGTTCCGGGTGGAGCTAACCGGGTTGATTTTGAAGGTCTGATCGCAGCGCTTCAGAACCGTTGGGAAGAGGTTGCGCAGGAATTTCCAGGAATTGACGAAGTAACGGTTATCGGTATCGACCTCGCGAAAAGAGCAGCGTAGATATACTTTTTGAATTCGGAACCCATGCCAGCGGTGAGAACTTGTCTAGCGGACCAAATCAGCACTATCTCCCCCGTTTCCTTCAAAAGCCATTTGGAATTCGGCCGAAGCGCAAGGAAATCTGGGTCTTCGCCCGTGGCGTCGCTCCTGAACCGAAGCGGCTTAAGGAAGTGGGTGCTTCGGAGTACTTCTATTCTGGCCCTGCGACCGATAACGCACGCACTCTTGATGACGACATCACGGAAATAGAGACACCTATTTCCAGAATATTAGCCGGTATCCGCGCCCAGCCTGTCGGTGCCGTCGTCAACTCGACCGACGCTGCCGAGATCGTGAACCATCTCGTGCCGCGCACCGCCCATGTTCGCGTGAACATGGAACGCGGTTTGCGCATGATGGCGCATGGTATGGAGACTATTCTCGGTGACGATGATCGCATTCAGTCATTGATGGGACTGAACGAGGACGAACCCAATGCGGCCTTCCGAAACAACCTTGCCGAGAAGCTCAGCGAGATCGAAGGAATTGAGAGTCTCGGGCTACCGGTGAACCTAATTGAGCGAATCGCATTCGTTGCAGCAAAGGAGAACTTCGCAACGCTCGCGGCCGATACGCTTCCGCTTTTGCGTGATCTATTCAGTTCATGGCTCGAAACAACGGATGGTTTCGTGCGAGAAACGCACAACAAAACCTTAGCGAAAATTTCCAGTTCGTCGCCTCGCCTTAAACTTCTGGAAGATTTGAACTGGACTGTTCAGTCTGCTCAGCGGGAAGGGGCGATTTTGCCTGATTGTGCCGCGCTAGCCGTTGATCAATCAGGACAGACCGCGCCCGCAATGTTCTCGGATTGGAAGGCAGTTTCTGCCATCATTTTGCCGGTGACGCCTGACAAACTTTTGGTGGGCGCAGCTACAATATATAACGTGACGCAATTGCTTAACTTCAATGATGAGGCTGCACGATGTAGCCACGATTTCTTCCTCGCCCCGACGATAAACGAATATTTGACAGGTTTGCATAAGCAACTCGGAGAGCGCTCGATGACGCTCATCGAGGAGGGCATCAGCGGTGCACTGGAACCTTATCTGACGATAGTGCCGAAACCGAGAGATGAGGATGCGCCCATCTTTCCAGCGGATCTCAACAATCAGAGTAACGAGCCATGGCAATACGAACTATCTTTGATAGGTTGCGGCGATGCTGAAAACGTCCAGGAACTATCAAACGCTATTCAAGGGATAGTCACCTCGCTTGCGCAGGCGCTTCCTTTGCAGCGTTTGGAGGGCATTACCATAACATCCGATTACCGCGAGGCAGTGGTCACGCTTGATCGGGGGTATGAAGGGGCATCCGCTCCGGACTCGACTCCCGAGGAAATCGGCCAAGGGATCGCAAGGACCATGTCGGTTCAAAGAGGCGGGCACTGGAAGGAACGGATCATCCTCGATGCGAGAGCCGCCTTTGCCCTGCTCGCCGAAGAAAGCGATACTGTCGAATGGGGATCGTACATCTTCGTGAGGCAGCTAACGGAGGTGGCGATATCAGAGATGATTGAGCACCACCTGCCGGGTGTATGGATGAAGCCAATCAGCGACCCGCTGCATGGCTTTTTGTACCCAAGCGTTCATCCAGCTATATTCAGTTATCTTGCTTCGCATATCAGTGCAGGCTTCAGCGGCCCACATCATCATGTCTCTGTCAAACGTGAGCTATTCATTACTGCCTTGGGTGAGATGAAATCAACCAGCTTTGCAGCAAGGTTAGAGTATCGGCACCATGGGGATTTGGACCGCCTTCTTGGGACCGTCATGCCGCGTATTTCCTACGCCCTTCAGTTCGCAGCAGACCTTCTTGGGCATTGCGCCGCGAGTGGCACCGACCCTTATGATGCCGACGGCGAACTGTCGGCTGCACTTGCAGATGTCGGTTTGCAGCAGTGGTTCCCCATCTTTCGTGATCGGCTTGAGCGTCTTCTGATGCGGTTCGGACAGTGGGAGTCCTTCGACGAATTTCTCGCACTAGACGTCCATGTCGAAAGGTTGATGTGGCAATTGGGAATGTTGCCTTGGCACGGACCAGAAGGGATTAGGGTTGAGATCCCTCTAGGCACAGATATCGACAAGTTGCTCGAAAACAAAAGCCACTAAAAATTTCTCGATCATACGAGGTAAATGTATGGCGGCTTTTGAGTAAGCTGTTTTTCTCAACTAATGACCGAGTTGGGGGCGCGAATCAGCCACAGTGATTTAAAAGCGACTAACTAACTGCGCTTCGGTTTTCGGCCCGCACGCATGGGCCGAGGCGCTTGAGCTCCTTCAGGCACTTTCGAAACTAAATCCACAATATCGACCGACAACGCTTCAGCCAGTCGCTCGAGCAAATCGATAGTGGGGTTATAGTCACCCGTTTCGATGCCGCTGATCGCGGTGCGATCAACATTTGCATCGACCGCAAGGTTCTCCTGCGTAATGCCCTGGCTCGAGCGTATTTGCCTTAAATTCCAAGCAATTCGGGTGCGTGCGTTCATGCCCGAACGCGACCACCTTGATCCTCATTAATCCATCGTATATATTCGACATATTAATCATAGGCGGCACCCTTCGGCACTTACGCACAGCTGAAGGCGTGCCGTTTCGTACATTTGGACACCATCTTGGGGGAGTAATGATGCATCATTATGTGAATGCCATGCGGCAGTATGCTGTGTTTTCGGGGCGCGCGACGCGGTCGCAGTATTGGCTGTTCAGCCTGGTATTGTTCGGAATGTTGATCGTTGCCTTGATGATCGATCAGGTTTTTGGCGATACGACCACTGATGAACCGTGAGCGCAACGAATAGCCCACGTCTTTCGTGATTGACGGAATGGGTTTTGGCTGTCAGTCAGAACTTCTGCTTTGCCCGCTTCGGCATAAAGTAGGTCCGGATATTGACAAGTGCTTCGGCGACGTCAGTGACGTCCTTGCGGGTGGCTTTGCGTTTTGTCTCTCCGAGCTTTCGAATTGGCGCAATGATATCGCCAGTGACGGCATGACCGCGAAGAACCGGCTGCCAAAGTCTCGGCGCGTATCCTGTTGCCAGCAAAAAGCAGACGTCCCAATCGAACGGATCACAGGTTTGGTCATCGATCCTGGTGAACCTGGGCCGGTGGTCTTTCGGGGTTTCGGAAAGGCTTGTCGAGATACGGTTATATTCCGCAACGATAGTCTGCACGGCCCGATGTTCGGTTGTTTCCATCGGCAGGTTCAGGGCGTCCGGGCCGGTCAGTTCCGGGATCCATTTGCGTGGGTCAATGAACTTTGGGCCAATGATCAGAGCCGTAAGATAACCATCGAGACCGCTCATTGACCAGATTGGCGATGCCGGACGGCGTCCCCTGATAAAGGCTTCGAACGCCTCGTCATCGAGCTTCGGACGTGCCGTCATCTCCTGGCTGTTGTGCGTCATGCCGCCCGTCGCTCCTGCTGCATCATCGCTTCACGCTCAGCCTTCCAGGTCCACGGCAGGAGGCTTTCCATTTCAGTGGCTTTCACTTTGCCGCAGATGATGCGCTCCAGCACATCGGCAAGCCAGGTCTCAGGATCCACACCATTCAATTTGCAAGTATTGACGAGCGATGCGATGACCGCGAAGGACTTTCCACCCCGCTCGTTGCCCACGAACAACGAATTCTTCCTCGTCAGGGCCACGGACTTCATTGAACGCTCGACGACATTGGAGTCCACCTCGACCCGGCCATCATCAAGGAAGGCTGTCAACCCGCTCCAATGGTTGAGCGTGTAGCCGATGGCCTTGCCAAGCGCCGATTTCGCCGACACCTCCTCGCGCAGTTCAGTGAGATGGGCTTTCAGCTCTCTCATGACTGGAGCGGCCTCGCGACGTCTCACGACGAGCCGGGTATCGGCACTTTCGCCGCGCAGTTTTGCTTCAATCCGATAGATTTCCGCAACCCTGGCAAGAACCGACAAAGCCTCCGAAGAGCCCGTCAGCTTGACGACATCGACAAACTTGCGCCGAGCATGGGCAAGGCAGAAGGCCAGCCGCATGGGGGCGACATTGCTTTTGCCCCGACGTTTGACCATGGTTTTATAGGCTTGGTATCCATCGACTTGAAGCACGCCGGTAAACGACGACAATTGTCCCTCGATCTCGCGGGCGCTGCGGCTTTCGGCAAAGATATAGGCCACGGCCGGTGGTGCCGGACCATTCCATGGACGGTCGTCAACCGCCTGCGCCCATAACTGGCAGACCTTGGTTCGTTTGCGCCCCGGATCGAGCTGCGGCAACGGCGTCTCGTCACAGAACACCCTCGGCTGTGAGCGGATAAAAACGGTAAGCGTGTCATAGAGAAGCTCCAGCCACCAGGCGACCCGCGTGACCCAGGTGCCAAGCGTGCCACGATCAATACTGACACCACAGGAGGCCAGCATCTGTGCCTGGCGATTGAGCGGGAGATGCCAGGCAAACTTCGAAACAGCGACATGCGCGGCAAACGCCGTGGTCACCATGCCACCGTCCATCACCCGCGCCGGTGCAGGTGCTTGCACGATGGCACTCTCACAGGCCCGGCATGCATAGCGCGGCCGGATCGTCCGCTTGACCCGGACAACAGCAGGTACGATGTCGAGCGCCTCGCTGACGTCCGTGCCGATGCAATGCAGTTCGAACGAACAGCAGGGGCAAATCTTGCTCTCCGGCTCGATGATCTCTTCATGGCGCGGAAGATGCTTCGGCAAGCGGCCGATATTGCGGGCAGGTGACCGCCGTGCCTGTGTTTTGTCTTCACCGACCGGTGCGGCATCGTCATTGGCTGCAACGGGAATATCGCTTAGATCGCCCAGGTCGAGCGTTGCCTGGGCCGGATCGATGATCGTCATCTTCTCCGACTTCGTCCCGAAGAGCTGGCGCTCAAGGAAGGCAACACGCGCTTTGAGATCGGCATTCTCTTCGTCGAGCGAGAGAATAATCCGGGTCAATTGCGCAGCATCCTGGGGCAAGGGATCGGGTCGAAGCAGCATGACTGACCCTACCATATCAGCCTGAATTTTCAAGCAAAACCAATAGGATCAGCCTGTTTTTGAGGGGCGTCTCACCGCGTTTCGCCTGACCCGCGTCCAGTCAATGCCCGCCAGCAAAAGCGAGAACTCCTGGGTACTCATCTGTATTGCACCATCGCGGATCGGGGGCCAAACAAACTTTCCGCTTTCCAACCACTTCGTCGCCAGGATCATGCCTGACCCATCCCAGTAAATGCAGCGAAGCCGATCCAGACGCCTGGCGCGGAACACAAACACGTCGCCACAATAGGGATCGGCCATAAGTGCTGACGCCACCAACGCCACAAGGCCATTCATGCCGCGCCGGAAGTCGACCGGTTGCGTTGCCACCATGATCTTCACGCCACTCGGCGAAACGCCGATCACCGGCGACCTCGCAAGGCCGCCACCATCGCTTGCGCCAGTTCTGGTGCTATCGGGCCAATAACCGTCATGCGCGCGCCAGCAATCTCGACCTCAATTCGACCGACGCCAAAGTGGGCCACATCTGGCGGCGAGCCTGGGACCGACGCTTGATCGCCAGTCACCGTCACCGGCACGAACATCGCCTGTTGCGCACTGACCCTCGCGGATCGTTGAGACGTCAGCCCAGCGTCCCGACGCCAGACGTTCAGCAAGCCGCGATTGACGCCCCAGCGCCGGGCAACGGCTGAGATGTTCACATCAGGTTCCGCGCTTTCCGCAAGGATCCGTGCCTTCTCCTCGTCAGTCCAATTGCGCCGCTGACGCCGGCCGGTAATCACCTCGATCCGATGGTACTTTCCCTCATGCCTGGCTTCATCCATGTCTTCAAGCATGGCATCAGCGCGATCTCCAATCATCTCGGTCCGCTCCTATCAATAAAGAAGCTTATCTCGCGGCATCATTCACAAAAGAAAAGGTGGGCTGTTCGTAGCGCTCACGATGAACCTGCGGGGGTGATTACCGGCTTGGTGTATTTGGCCCACCTGGTTCCGTCGATCGCTGTTGGCGTTCGTCGCCTGCATGATACCGACAGATCAGGTTGGTGGTTGTTGGCGGTGTTCGTGCCGCTGATTGGTCAGCTTGCTGTGCTGATTTTCATGTGCCTGCCATCGTCACCGGGCCGCAATCGATTTGACTCGACGCCGGGATATGAACCGCATGAACCATTTGCTGGATCCAAGCCTGCGACGCCAGCTTCGGGGAACTCTCTCGATCAGTTGGAAAAAATCGCATCATTGCGCGCCTCGGGGGCGATTGATGAGGATGAGTTCAAGCAGTTGAAAGCCAATGTGCTGACCCGCCCTTCACGGTGAGGCAGTGCCATGGGGAAACATTCTAGATCATTGCAGCGGCAATTGCCGCTGCTTAGCCTATCACCGATGATGGTCTTCGCTTTTTCAGAACGCGCCTGGGCAGGGCAGGGCGATATGCAAACCGCGCTTTTGGCGCTCGCATTCATCGCCGGGATTGTTGCCATTCTGGCTGTCATATTCATTCCGACAATTGTTGCCTTTCGGCGCCAGCATCCCAATCGCTGGCTGATTTTCGTCGTCAATCTTGCCTTCGGCGGCACGGTTGTCGGTTGGATAGCAGCGTTGGTGTGGGCATTGCATTATGCGCACATTAGCGAAGACGGCAGCAATGGCGGCGAAAGCGGCGTCAATCTCTTCGTTAATGACCCAGTTAATGTTCGCGCCGATCCAACTATGAACGGGGATCAGAACAGGGTTTTGGCGGGCAGCTCGACTAACGACCCAATTGCATCGAGCGATCATTCTGCCGCCGAGAGCGTGCAAACGCTGCGACGTTTGAAGACGCTGTTCGAAAACGGCGCGATATCGGCGGAAGAATATACCGCACTCAAGGCACCTATCCTCAAACGCTACATTCACAAGACGGGGTAAAATATGATCATGGAGCAGAACCAATCAGCGCCAGCGCTTGAGTTCGGCCAAAGTTCGAAGACCTCAAAGTTCGTTCTTGGTCGGGGTTTTTTACTCAGTTCGTTCATTGCATCGCTGAGTTTTGCTGCGAGCGTCCTAGTGCCTTCAGTGAGCTACGCCAACGGACCGCAAATTATCTTCCAGGAAAACGGCTGGATCGCTTTTCCAAAGCAAAAAGACCCGGAAAAAGGCTGCGTCATGGGGCGTCACATCAAGAAAAATGTGCACGCCATTATATATGTAAACAACAATGAGACTTTCCAGATTGGCTTGACGTCAGCTGATTGGCGCCTTGAACAAGGAACGGAGTGGAATGGGGCGATTGCATTCGATAGCGATCGGTCAATAGCGACGACGGTGAGAGCGTCGTTCAAGAATACAGTGGTGGTGCCATCGGGGGCAGGGGAAGACAGCCTTGAAAACCGTATCCGAACGGCGGCTCGGGTTCGCATATCCTTTAACAATGAAACGTATGACGTGTCGCTCAAGGGCTCGAGCAACGCACTCGATATGCTTTGGTCCTGCGCCGAAGGCGGTATGGGGGCTTCGAGCTTCAGCCTGCCAATACAATCGGGATTTTACACCATTGCTGACGGCAATTGTTCTGGCGGTTTGGGACCTAACGTCATTTATACCGATAGCAAGTCGCTGAACTGGCCAAGTTCCGCTTGTCGTTTTGAGAATGTCGAGAAAATAAACCAGTCGCAATATAGGGTAAAGCAAACCTGCGGGCGCAACCTCGATGACGTCGAGACGACAGAAGATATCTATACGATCCAAAGCGCGACGAGGTTTTCATTCAAGTACGGCGACCAATTGACAGCGCTAAACCGGTGTAACCCTAAAACCCTGCCGCAAGCTGCTGGGGTCACCTCGCCATTCTACGCATTGCCGACGACTGAAGAGATCGCCGAGTATGCTCGATCAAAGATTGAAGCCGATGATGAAAACGGCCCGCATTCAACAGAAACTGCAAATTCAACACCCAATCTTTCCGCCATTGATTGTCTCATTGCGGTCGGCGGCGAAACATATGCTGATGGCGCGTGCCAGTGGCGAGCCGATAAAAGTGGCAGCTTCTCTGTTTATTCGGGCAAGTACTCGGCTGCTGTGAATGTCGACCATGTCTCGACCGTTCATAGCGGATACTGGAACGCTGGCAAAGGTAGTTACAGTCAGCCCGATATTGCTATTGGTTATATGCAGCAGGACGGAGCTTGCTGGAAAAGCACAACAGCAACGATATGTGCCTGGAAAATTGGCGAGCGCCAGCGAGGGGGCGACCAACAATTTCCCGGAGAAAGTGTCGTCCAAAAAAGCATGACGGGGCGAATTGTCGTCGGTTCGACCGACAGTGCGTTCGAAATCACGGGGAGTGACGGCGGGAATTCCTACGGTTTCCTGACCCAATCTAATGTCGGCCAAGAAATCTTCAAAATCTGCCAAATGGACAATGAATGCCGGATTGAAGGCAATTTCAATGAAGAGCGAAAATGGATCGAAGCCGTCAGCCACGTCGAAAAAATGCCGCCTGCTCCGGGGAGCGTGCAGTCAGAGCAAACTTTGCCGCAAAACACAGACCCGGGTGCATTTATTGTCAATTCTCCTACCGGCCAATCCGTCCTCGATGAACAGCAGCAAATGCAGCTGAAGAAAGATAGCCCACTCATGTATTACATGTTTGGCATCGTAAACTACGGCCCTGGTAAGCCCGTTCAACTGGATCATGACGATATCGCTGTTGTGAAGAGCCAAGTCGGGCAGCAGCTTCGGGATGAGACGTCGGCACGTTTCCGGGATGATATCGCTGCGGCGAGGATCTTTGATGGCAGTTATTCCGTTTGTGGTTCAGTGAACGGTAAGAACCAGTTTGGCGCTTATTCTGGATATGCTCCCTTTTGGGGCATCTATAACGAACAAAAGAAGAGCTTCGATTTTGTTATTATCGGTAATACGGCGGTGCGTATGTGCCAGGAGACTGGTGTAACAAAGGCGACAAACATTCCGTTTTGATGTGGTTGGGTTTGGGTATGCTTTGTCAAATGGCATGACACGCATTTGGCAAAACCGTGTGAAAGCACGCGTCATTTTGTTCATACTCTTCCTCGAAGAATAAGCAGTGTCTCCAACGAGAAAAATGAAGTGGATACTACTAAGATATTGATATTGCTTCTATAATTATGGCTGCACCTTGACAAACGATGAACTTTCGGCTTTAATGCCGACATCGTTTGTCAAGTCGAGGCCCAAAATGGCGCAGCACCGGCAAGCCCGCACGGTGAATACAACCCAGATAAAACAAGCGCTTCGAACAGCAAATACCCTCCGACATCCTGACCGCAATGCCGCCATGTTGCTTTTAAGCTTCAAGGCTGGACTTCGTGCAGGCGAAATCGCCAAGATCGAATGGTCAATGCTGCTCGACGCCAACAACAAACTCGGCACGTCCATCAACTTGCCGGGTCGTATTACGAAAAATGCTCATCCTCGGCGTGTGCCTATACACCCCGATCTTCGAAAAGCTTTGCAAAAGCTTGCAAAGGGTAGGGGCCATTTGAATGGCCCTGTCATCGTAAGTGAGCGGGGCAGGGCAATGTCAGCAAAATCCGTCGTCAACTGGTTTAAGCATATTTATACGCTCGCCGGTTTGGAAGGATGCTCATCGCACTCAGGCCGCCGGACATTTGTTACGCAGGCCGCTAGGCTTGTTCACAAAGCCGGTGGATCACTGCGCGATGTGCAGCTTCTCGCCGGTCATCGATCGATCACCACCACCCAAGCTTATATCGACGGCGATAGCGATGCGCAGCGTAAGCTCGTTCGCATGATCTGAGCCAGCGCTCAGTTACCTAACTCCAACAACAATGAAATGAGCCTAGATCCTGAACAGAGGAGAACCTCGCATGACCAACAACCTAGAACAAAGCACGAACATATTGCAATCTCAAATCATCGCGGCGCTCAATGATCGCTTGCGCAAATACGGGATCGGCGGTCGCATTATGATGACACAACGGATCGCGGCACTTCAGCAATCAGAGATTCACGACATTGTTCAGGCCATTCGCAGCTTTGATAGTTTCATCGAGGAAAACGATCCCCATACCGAGCATGACTTTGGCTTCGTTCAAATCGCCCAGCATTCGGTTTTTTGGAAAATCGACTATTACGATGAGAGCTTGTCGATGCATTCACCTGACAAGGCAGATCCCAATGTGACCGTGCGGGTTATGACCATCATGCTCGCTGATGAATATTGAGCAACTGGCAATCGCAATCATGGCGGATAATCACTGGCCAAAGCTCAGACCTTATCTCCAGGGCAACCTCGATTCACTTTGCGGTGTATATGCCCTGATCAACGGTATTCGCTGGGCCTTACGAAATGAATTGGTATCGGCGAAAGGCGAGCATTGGGAAGAGCTGTTTCGAAAACTGACTGATCACGCTATTAAAAGCCGCGGTCACCTTGAGCTGGTGAACGATGGCTTGTCATTATATGGCATGATCGCCTTGACGCATGTTGCACAAGATCACATGCGTGAATATCACAACATCGAGGTTGTGATGCGCCGACCGTTTGCACTCAGAAGGCCCTTAGAAGCAATGGAGTCGGTGAATACAATCAGCGATCACCTTGCGCAATCCAATACTGCGGTGCTGGCCGCGGTGTATGGAACGCTCAATCACTGGTGCGTCATTAAGCAACTCGACGAGCAGCGCGCGCATCTTTTTGACAGCGACCGCCAATCGCACTTAGCCATATCAGCGTTTCAGCCAGCAGGATTCATCGATCCGAAGCGGCGTCGTACTCACGTTCAGCCGGGTTCGATTATTTTGCTAAATTTTGCGTTGTGCATGGGCGTATAAAGATTTCTTTATATTGCTAGCGACCTCTCTTGACGAGATTGAAATAGTATAGCAGTCTCTTACAACTCAGAAGCCTTGAACAAGCTGCTGAACGCAAACGATCGAGATAATTAAGTTTATCAGACAGATCGGTGTATCCATTTAGTGAGAGCTAAATGAAAATGTTTCTATAGAAGCAGGTATATCCGACGCTTCGCTTTTTTGATGCAGTTGTTCATGCATCGCGAAAGAAAAAGCAGAGTTGGCGAAAAGACTAAGTTGAACGTGGTTTTCACCGCGGATGACGATGTCTTGGAGCTGACTCGAGATTTAGAGCTGCATTCAAAGACCTCGTCTTCCGCCATTGTCGGGAGCACTATTATGGTCAAGAAAAGAAGGCAGCTTTCTTCTCTTGAAAATTCATATCTCGAACTGACCGAACATCTGGTTCGTCAGTATGGGCTTTCTCTTGGCGTTTTCGCAAAGCCGGTTAAACGAAAGCTGCGAATGGTGAAGGCTATCTCGCCGCCGCCCATTACTTATCAGCCTGAACATCTTTTAACTTCGGAACAAGCGGCAGCGATCCTAGGGCTTCGCTCAAAAACGCTCGCCAATTGGCGCGTACAGGGCGTTGAGAAGCTGCCCTTTCGTCGGATCGGCGGCGCTGTTCGATATCAGTACGGCGATTTGCTGACCTTCATCGAAGCGCGCAAACACGAAAACACTTCCCAGTATTAGTTCAAAGCATGGAGGCAGAAATGAACAAGAGAGCGAAAATCGATCTTAGCGATGCAACCAAAGATAAAATAAATACGGCCCTTCAGAATATAAATAAGAAGAAGGATATTAAGATGGATTTGATAAAAGAATTGAATGATCTTAAAGAGGAAAGAAATAATCTAGAATTACGCACGCGAGAAAAGACATACAGTATAATTACTCGAGTTTATGGATTAGCTCGTGCATGTAAAAATGACAATGATTCTTGGCAAGATTTTTGCAGGGAAGAATTTTTTAGATCCAGAAAACAAAAACCAAAATCGCATAAGCCAGAAGAGGCGCTGCGTTTCTTTTTTGCGTACCTCTTTGATGGCTCAGCAAAGGAGCGACAAACGCTGAGCAAATACAATCGCGCTTTAGCGGCAGCATTTGCGGAAGATCTAGCGCCAGATGTTGTTGCTGAAATGCTTAAGAATGAAGGTATCGAAACGCTTGCGCGAAAAAATGCCAAAAAGAGAGGAGTCGGCAATTCGGAGACTGGTCAACCGATCATTATTTATCAGAAATCGCCCGCTTACATTAAAAGGCTGGCTGAAATGGGGTGTGAGGGTGAATTTATAGTAACATCACATGTATCAGTCAAGAAAAAGGATGAGAATTCTACAAAAATAACACGTATTGGCACAGATATAACGCCCTTGTAACACACAAATAGCCCTTAATAATCGGTATAACCGAAATTATACCGATTATATTACTAGCATAAACATCGATATTAACCAATAAGGGTTTCTTGTCATGACGATGCCAGCGATACTGGATAGAGAATCTTTTGCTACCGCGCACCATAAGCAGCGCAGAAAATTGCATAAACTCATCCTGACAAATACTGGTTGGGATGCCTTGTACGATGAAGCTGCGAAGAATTTGAAGCAAGGTGATGCTTTGTCGCTTAAAGCGACAAATGTTGAAGCGCGAATTGCGTTTGCGGAGACAATGCATGAAGAATTTAGTAGCTATCTCGGGCGTAACCCCGAGTTTCGTGCTTTCTGGGTAACCATTGCTCCCAATACAGCAATTACCTCCCTAAATGGAGATCACCTCAATGCAATAAGGTGTTTAAAGCGGTGTTTATTTAGGTTCATTGAGTTTGACTATTGGGGATTGATTGAGCCTGGTTACTTTCCAAGAGGCGGGTTCAACGGCACAGGAAAGAAAACGGTGTCCTGGCACGCCCATTTATTTATATGGGTTAGATCGGGTATTCAAACGGCTGAGTTGGCTAAGAAAATACAAGAAATAAATCTTCAAAATGCCGATAAAATGCCATTGGGCTTATCAGCCGCCTATTGCGTCGAGCATCAACTAGAAGCCATTCTGAAGCGTGTTTGGTATGCGTGTAAGGCACCGTTGAAGCAATACTCGATCGCTCCGAACAGAAACGGACGCTTCAAAATTCAGAAAGCAGAGCTTCGCCCTGGTCAAGCCGCTGAACTGCATAACATACTTTGGGACACATATATTGACGACCTTTTGGTTGGTCGGGGAGAAGGCAATGAAATTCTCAAAAATGCAGCCTACCAGGTGAAACGGAAACTAAAGACAGCGGAGAATAAACGTCAGGAACGGTTGAGGTTACTCGCTGGTATCATTTAAGTTAATCTTCCGATAGCGTGCCGTCGGACGATAAATATCGAATGGATTATCGAGCAATTTCCAGCGTCACTGAGCTGGAAATTCATGGGTTGCTAACATATGGCGAAAACGTGATTTTGCCATATGTTGTAATTTGTTGAAGGCTTTGCTCTTTCAGTATCTGCCAAAAGGATCGATTTCATCCCTTTTGAAAAGCTAGATGTGATCGAGCTTTTTCTAGATAACTCTGATAACATCATAGATTCTTCAATTATCATTATAGATAGAATATTTATAATTACGCGTCGCTAAGCAATATCGGAACAATTGCGGCGTTCTCCGAGTTTGTCTCACGCAGCAAAATCTATGTCTTCAACGAACATAGGGGGAGAGTGAGATGGGTGAGTTGTTGTTTTGGATTGTTCTGGTGGGACTGCCAGTGCTTCTCGTAAGCGGCTTCGCATATGCACACTATCTGAAGCGTACTGGTGGTACCAAGCCAGGCGAAGATGGCGCTTAGCGGAAGAAGGGCTAAATCGATGGCACGCCGTGCAAACTGGAAAGGGCAGTTGAAAATTGATCAGCTTTTGTGCCCCGTTGCACTTTTCACAGCGGCATCAACGTCTGATCGTGTGTCATTCAATCTGATAAATCGCAAGACCGGAAACCGCCTCAACCGGGAATTTGTTGACGGTGACACGGGCAAATCGGTGCCGCGGGAAAATCAGGTCAAGGGCTATGAAGTGTCGTCGGGCACCTATTTGAGTTTCGACGAAGCGGAAATCGCCGCGGCCATTCCCGAAAGCGACAAGACGCTGAATGTCACCCGATTTGTCAAATGCGACGAAATCGACGATGTCTATCTCGACCGGCCATATTATCTTACCCCAGTCGGCGACAGCGATGGTTTCGTACTCGTTCGCGAGGGTATGAAATCTGAAAATGTAGCCGCAATTGCCGAGACTGTCCTTTTCCGCCGCGCGCGACAAGTTCTGATCCGTGCCGACGATGATGGTCTGATAGCCACGACGCTCAATTTCGAATATGAGGTACGAGCGGCAGCGGAGGCATTTGCCGACTTGGGCATTTTCAAGTTCGATCAAGAAATGCTCGACCTGGCGCAGCATATTATCGACACCAAGATGGGCAGTTTCGACCCCGCAGGCTTCGATGACCGGTACGATGCAGCACTGGCAGATTTGATAAAGGCGAAGATTGAGGGGAAGCCGCTCAAGAAGCCGGCTGCGCCGAAGACTGCCGAGGTTATCGATCTCAAGGAGGCTCTTCGCAAGAGTGCAAACCTAGGTCGGGTCGGGCAGGCGGCGACCAAAGCAATAAAAGGCAAAGCCAAGTCCGGGGCGGCATCTGGAACAAAGTCTAGAAAAAAGGCCGGCTGATCATGGGACAGTCACTCGAAACCTATCGCAGGAAACGCGATTTTACCCTGACTAACGAGCCGCGCGGTAAGTCTTCGCGCACAAAACGCGAGCTCTTTGTCGTGCAAAAACATGATGCTCGCAGACTGCATTATGATTTTCGCCTTGAGATGGATGGCGTGCTGAAAAGTTGGGCTGTGACGCGAGGTCCAAGCCTTGTTCCTGGCGAAAAGCGACTGGCCGTGCATGTGGAGGACCATCCGCTTGAATATGCGGACTTCGAAGGCACGATCCCTAAAGGCAAGTACGGTGGTGGTACAGTTATCGTCTGGGATACAGGGCGTTGGAAATCCACTGCTGATGCACATCAGCAATACAAGAAAGGGCATCTTGAGTTCGAGCTCACAGGGGAAAAACTCAAAGGTCGCTGGCATTTGATCCGGATGCACGGAAAGCCAGACGAGAAGCGAGAGAATTGGCTCCTCATCAAGGGGGAGGACGAATTTTCCAGAAATCCTGATGAACCTGACATTCTTGTAGAGATGCCGAAATCGGTAAAAACCGGCCGCGCCATCGCCGATGTCGAACACGAAGCGCCAGGATGGTCATCGAAAACTGGTTCGATCAACAAAAAGTCGAACGCTCAAGGGGATGGTGGGGGCGCAAATATCAAAAATGCGAAGAAGCGACCGATGCCGAGTTTCGTCAAACCTGAGCTCGCTACGCTCGTATCAGTTGCTCCAGATGGAAACCGCTGGCTTCACGAGATCAAGTTCGACGGTTATCGCATCCAGGCTCATATTGCGGGGGGCAAGGTCGCCCTTTATTCGCGTGGGGGACTGGATTGGACTGAAAAATTTGGCCAGCAGATTGCCAGAGATCTTGTTGGTACGAGCGTGAACGAAGCCATATTTGATGGGGAGATCGTTGTCGAAAGCCAGTCGGGACTGTCTGACTTTTCAGCTTTGCAAGAGGATCTAAGGGAGGGACGTTCTGATCGATTCGTTTATTACCTTTTCGATCTACTGCATGTTGATGGCAAAGACCTTCGCCAGACGCCTCTGGTTGAGCGCAAAACGCTGCTCGAAAAATTAATTTCTGCATCATCGTCAACACTTCGCTTCAGCGAGGCCTTTGATGCCGATGGGGCTGCGGTACTGAAGAATGCCTGCGGACTTGGCCTTGAGGGCATTGTGTCGAAGCTCAGGGAGGCATCTTATAGAAGCGGTCGCAGCAACGATTGGCGTAAGTCGAAATGCATTGGACGACAGGAATTCGTCATTGCAGGCTATGTTCCGTCGACGGTAACGCGAGCGGCAATCGGTTCGCTCCTTTTGGGTGTACAGGATAAGAAGGGGCTGGTTCCCGTAGGCCGGGTGGGAACAGGCTTTTCGGTCAGGATTGCAAAAGAACTTTACAAACGGCTGCAAGCCATGCGGCAGGGAGGGAGCCCATTCGCCGTGCCGCTGACGGCAGATGAAAGGCGCGGAGCCAAGTTCGTTACACCGCTGCTGGTAGCGGAAATCGAATTTCGTGCCTGGACTGCCGATAAGCGATTGCGTCACGCGTCCTTCAGGGGGGTACGAGACGATAAGGCTGCCAAGGACGTCATATGGGAGAAGCAAACCATGTCACCCCGTATTTCCAGTAAAGGCCCCGAGGAGATCGACGTGAAGCTCACACATCCCGACCGGGTTTACTGGCCGGGCGAAGGTGTCACAAAACAGGGTCTCGCAGATTATTATTCCGCTATCTGGTCCAGCATCGAACCTTTCATCGTCAACCGCCCCCTGGCATTGTTACGCTGCCCAACCGGAATTGACGGAGAACACTTCTTTCAAAGGCACGCGTGGAAGGGGTTGAATGAACATATTATCGAAGTTCAAGATCCAGAGAACAAGGAAGAGGAGCCTTATATCAGCATTCGGGACTTCAACGGGCTGATCGGTCTGGTGCAAGCCGCGACGCTGGAAATTCACCCCTGGGGTTCTACGCTCAAAAATTGGGAGCTACCGGATACGTTGACAATGGATCTCGATCCGGGTGAGGGCGTTCCATGGTCGCGCGTGATCGAAGCCGCAATCGAGACCAAGGAACGTCTGGAAAAACTCGGATTGAAGACGTTTGTTAAAACGTCCGGTGGCAAGGGACTACATGTGGTCGCGCCATTGAAGCCGAAGGTCGACTGGGACGCCCTCAAGAGCTTTACAAAGGCTATTGCCGACCAGATGGCTGCAGACAGTCCTGATCGCTATGTTTCGACGATTTCCAAGGCCAAGCGCAAAGGCAAAATTCTTATTGATTATCTGCGCAATCAGCGCGGCATGACTGCTGTAGCACCCTATTCGCCGCGGGCACGTCCTGGTGCTGCAGTTTCCATGCCGCTTGGGTGGGACGAAGTGACGTCAGCAATAGGCCCCGCCCATTTTACTATTGTCAACACGCCGAACCGGCTGGCCGCATTGAATAGCGATCCCTGGCAGGATTTTCGCAGCGCGGAAACGCCGCTGCCTAAGCTGAAGAAATAGGCAGAACTCTTCGCATCAGCTTTTTGTATTTTCACCGGCAAGGCTTTTTCGTAGGGCATCCATGATGTTGATAACATTGCCTTCGGTTTCAGGTGCCGTCTTGCGCGGCTTCGATACCGATGCCGTTTTCTTTTTCTTCTTTGCAGCAATCATCGACTGAAGGTTCTTCTGCATTGGGTCCTGAAGAAAATCGGGTTTCCAATCTTCTGTCTTGCCCTTGATGAGCCTGCGGACCATGGAAAGAAGCTTCTTGTCGGGTTTGCTATCTTCAATAGTGGAAAAGTAGTCGGTGGCATTCCGCACTTCATCGCCGAAACGCAACGTCCACAAAACAATTCCGCGACCGCGCGGTTCGAGAAGCACTGCTCTTTCGCGTCGGTACATGACAAGCCGGGCCAGACCGAAGACTGCGCTTTTAACCATTGCCTCCCGGATGACGGAAAAGGCTTCTTGGCCCACCTTGTCGGAAGGCGCGAGATAATGCGGCTTGTCGTACCAGATCCAGCCGATACTGTCCCTCGGTACGAACTTGTCGATGTCTATAGTTCTTGTGCTCTCAAGCGCCACAGCCTCCAGCTCATCCTCTTCAAGAATGACATAACTTCCGTCACCTTTATCGAACCCTTTGACCTCGTCATCATCCCGCACTGGCTTGTGCGTAACCGAATCCACGTATCGGCTGATCACTCGGTTGCCGGTCTCAACATTCAGGGTGTGGAAGCGCACTTTCTCGCTTTCGCTGGTCGCAGGTGTCAGCTCCACTGCACAGGTGACGAGCGAGAGTTTGAGATAGCCTTTCCAGAAAGCGTGGGGCACGAACTGATCCTCCGGAAGAACAGGATAACCTGTTTGAAGCCCGATAGTTCCCGATTAGATTTTTTCCGTCTGGGAACCTGTTGTGGTTTGTAGTGGTTATTCGGCAAGGAAAGTACGACTGGGGTTGCAAATTGCTTAAAAAGTCTTCCGCTGTTCCGCTGCTACAAAACAATGCTGCTCATGGGTTGGTCCATGTCAGCGACACCGCGCCGGGAATTAGGCGCCTGCGTTGTGGAGCCGGGTTTCGTTATGTTCGGTTTGACAAAAAGGCGATTTCAGTCGCGGATCGAAACAGGATTGCTAAGCTTGCCATTCCGCCTGCTTGGAACGATGTCTGGATATGTTGCGATCAGCGCGGACATATACAGGCAACCGGGCGTGATACGCGCGGAAGAAAGCAATATCGTTATCACTCCGCGTGGATGGCGATGCAGGAGGAAACCAAATTTTCAAGTCTGCCAGATTTCGCCGGTGCACTCAGCCGACTGCGCAAAGTGGTCGATATCGATATGCGGCGACGCTCGCTCTGTCGTGAAAAGGTCGTTGCGACCGTCATCTGGCTGATGGATCGACTATTGCTGCGGGTCGGAAATCCAGATTATGCACGTGACAACAAGAGCTTTGGGGTCACTACGCTTCGCAATCGGCATTTGCGGGATGAGCGTGGCGGATTGCGGCTCGCATTTACTGGCAAATCGGGCAAAATGTGGAGTCTCAAGCTTTCCGATAAACGAATTGCGCGTATCATACGCTCCATACAGGAACTGCCTGGGCAGCAGTTATTTCAATATATTGACGGGGCGGGTGATCGCTGTCCCGTC
Organism: Brucella anthropi ATCC 49188; assembly: GCF_000017405.1. Taxonomy (NCBI): domain Bacteria; kingdom Pseudomonadati; phylum Pseudomonadota; class Alphaproteobacteria; order Hyphomicrobiales; family Brucellaceae; genus Brucella; species Brucella anthropi. Next base: position 1,739,860 of record NC_009668.1, on the reverse strand, counting down.
TCCTCTCAGGATATAAATGACTATCTGCGAGTGACTATGCGGTCCGATTTCACGTCGAAGCATTTTCGAACTTGGGCTGCAACGGCAACTGCCCTTGAGTTGCTACGCTGTCTCGATTTGCCTGACAGTGACAGGGCGCAAAAGCAAAGGCTTAATAGCGCAATCGATAAGGTTGCGCACATGCTCGGCAATACAAGAACGGTATGCCGGCAGTCTTACATACATCCTGCCATCCCCGAACACTGGCTGGCCGGAAAACTTGGCTCGCAGATCGATGCCGCTGGAGCTATCCGGCTAGTTGCGCCCGAACTTAGCGATGCCGAGCGTCGCACTTTGAAATGGCTACTTTTCATCGATGCGGAAAAGAGCTGACCAACGGATGACGATGGCTGTTGACGGTTCGCGATCTCGCGGCACGATGCGGTTATGGATTGGCAGGCACAGAACGCCATTGGTCATCATGATGGCTAGATCAACATGTTTTAGGTTAGCGGAAAGACTTAATTAACTGCTTTTAACAGTAGGTGGCGAAATGTCGGCTCTCGATCTGGTTGTGACATTAATACTACAGACATATTTCATCTATGAGTTATCTTTTAAATAGCGAAATAACCTTAGGCTATTAGGTCACGGAGAAATGCCATGAAAATTAAGTCTCTTCTTTTGGCGTCAACTGTTGCTCTTATTGCTACAACGGGTGCGAAAGCTGCTGACGCTATCGTTGAGGAGCCTGCGCCGGTAATCGTTGCTGAACCTATTTTTAGCTGGACTGGCGCTTATATTGGTGGGCAGATCGGCTACGGGTGGGGAAAATCGGAATTCGAAGATGCTTTCCGTGTGAAACCGGACGGTTTTCTCGGTGGTCTTTATGCCGGTTATAACTTTGATGTCGGCAATAACTTCATTCTCGGTGTCGACGGCGATATCACCTATAATAATCTAAAGGACAACTACAGCGCTACTGACGGAGATATTGCTGGTGACCTTGAGAGCAAGTTGCGGTGGTCGGGTGCTGTTCGCGCACGGGCCGGTGTCGCATTTGATCGCTTCATGCCCTATATCGCGGGCGGGGTTGCATTCGGTAGTGTGAAAAACACGCTTTCAGCAACGGACGGTGTGGATGAAATCAGCGTATCGCAAAGCAAAACCTATACTGGCTGGACGGCCGGTGCGGGTGTGGACTACGCTGCTACTGACAACCTCATTCTGCGCCTTGAATATCGCTACACTGATTATGGTAAGAAGGACTTTGATTTTGGCACGGATGTAAGTGTCGAAGACAAGTTCAAAACACATGACGTTCGTTTAGGTGTAGCTTACAAGTTTTGACAAGCATTATCTCAGAGATATGAAAAGGCGGTCCACGAGGTCGCCTTTTTGTTGCGAAGTCTCATGAGTAACATTCGCCTGGCATTTACGCTTTGAATCCAATATGTTTTTCCTTGGTCGCCTTTGAATCTTCCGCATACCGGTATGGAAAAATTTATGGATAGTGCAGTGCTTTTCTTGCATGCGCGTGGACAGTCGGCCGATGAAATCCGGATGTTGGATTGGAACAGCAATCCAATCGGAAAGCCAGAAAACTGGCCCACCTCTCTGATAACCGCGGTTCAGATGATGCTGGCTTCGCATTTCCCAAAGGCCATTATCTGGGGACCGGAATTCACCACGATTTATAACGATGCCTTCCGACAGATTCTCGGTGAGAAAGAGAACTGCATGGGAGCTTCATTCCGCGATATTTGGGCCGAGGCTTGGGATGAAATTCAACCGATGGTCCAGAAGGCCTATGCGGGTGAAGCCATCTTCATTGAAGACTTTCCCTTGGTCATCGATCGGCACGGATACCCCGAGCAATGTTATTTTACCTTCTGCTATAGCCCGATTTATAATGAACGGGGACAAATAGCCGGCATGATGGATACTGTCATCGAGACCACGACAAAGGTTGAAGCGGAAAAACATGCTCGCATACTGAATGCCGAACTCGCTCATCGGATCAAAAATACCTTTAGCATAGTAGCGGCGATTGCTGGTCAGACTTTCAATAACAATGCTGATGAAGAAGTGATCAACACCTTTACCAGACGCCTGTTTGCACTCGGAAATGCACACGATGTGTTACGATTGGGCAAAAGCTCCGAAGGTTCGCTTCGTCAGATTGTGAGCGGAATAACAAACGCGCTGGCGGTGGCGGATCGCGTACAGATAAGCGGACCGGATGTGCTGATCGGCCCTAAAGGAGCTTCAACGCTGTCGCTTCTAATTCACGAACTGACCACCAATGCGATCAAATATGGCGCTCTTTCAAACAATGAGGGTCATGTGCTGTTGGAAGTAGCTGTGTCAAAAAAACAGGATGATGCAGTTTTCTCGTTGCGTTGGGCTGAATTTGGCGGGCCACCTGTTATCGCGCCAACTAAGACCGGGTTTGGTTCCAAGCTCATAAAAATGGGACTGTTAGGCGCCGGTGAGGTTGACGCTGACTATGGAACCGAAGGGTTTGTTGCGAAATTCTCTGCCCCTCTTCGCCAGTTGCAGGGTGAAGGTCGTCTTTTTGACTCTACTTAGTTGGCTCAGGAATGCTTAATTCTAGTCCCCCGCGTCATGAGCTTTATTAAACGGCTGACAGATGGATATCTGACGTGTTTAGGTCGCTTTGAGATGGATTCTGAAAGGTCATGCTCAGCCAAAGAGTTAAGCCAGAATTCTTGACATCGAAGCGGCATTTCGAAAGCAAGTCTTGCGTCTTCGGTACTCCCAATGTCGTGCGTGCATAAAAGGCAGACCGTGATAGCGACGCTGAGACTATCTAGTTTGAACCTATTCCATTGAGACAGCAATATATTCTCGGCATCTGCGACTGTTCTCACCGTCTGCGTGAAGCCGTCCGCAATTTTAATGACCAAAGCGTCATCCCGGTGTACCATTTTCCATGGCGAGCTTATAATCGCGGACAATAAGGGGTAAGGGGAGCAGGTCAAACCCTTCATCAATTTGAAAGTTCCGTGGTTTGCCAAGTCTTATCGCCAGGAGTCGATCAGCTCATCCGTGCAGACGAGTTCCAATTGCTCACTAAATCGTTGGTGACAAAGAGAGATAATTGCGTCGTGGGTTTGATCGAAAACGCTGCATACTGCATCGTGGACAATGATCACCCGATATCCGCGATCTACGGCGCCCAATAGTGTTGCGAGAACACAAAGATCGGTCTCCGCTCCGCTAACGATTAAAGTATGAACGCGCCTTTTGTGCAGATATCGCTGGAGGAAGCCTTCGGTCCAGGGGGAGTAAACAGTCTTATCGAGTACAACAGCAGGCGGCGAAAAATCTCCTAGCGGGTCCACGAGGTCGATGAATGACGGATCGATACGATTGAGAGTAAGGGTTTCCCACTTGCGGTAATAACCTCTCCATGCTCCCAGGGCAGCGTCGGGTGACCTTGGAGGTATAAAGCGGGTAAAGATCGTTTCTTCACTGCGCTGGGAGCAGATATCCACGATATTGGGCAAGATCGCTTCAATCCATGGCACGTGCCAAGGCGAAGCAGGTCCGAAAAGATTCTGCATGTCTATGCATAGATGCATGCAGCCGCCTCGCAAATCTCCGCGTAGAAGCCCGGTTTCCAGAGACATGTTATCCTTCAAGTCTTTCTACGACGATTTGCCCACAGGCTCCCTCAAGCAGACGCAACATCCGCGTCGTTGCTTCGTTCACCGCGTCGGCTGTTGACAAGTGAACATGCTGCGGGTTCTGGAAGTAGACAGAAACGGCAGTTCCTTCATCGTCAAAAAACTGAACCGAATAAGCTTCATCGTCTTCCATCGAAACGACTTGGGTTTCCATAGTCATTTGCCAAACTCCTGCCAAATATGCCGAACCCGCCAGAATTGCTTTCGTTCCAGATTGAAATACCCGAGGTTTCAGCGACGAGCGAAGCCGAATACGGCTGTGATTCCCACGTTCATCGCGCTCCGCTTCACAACCGTACGCTATCGTACAGACAGACCTTGCGGAGGAACTAACTGGCTGGCTGGGCCTTACCTTACCTGGGGAAGGAGGAGACACATGCCCTCGATATCCGAGTTCGAAGAAGAGTTGCTGGCACTTGGACCTGCGCTTCATCAGTTCGCCAGAACGATGTACCACCAGCGTTCCGACGTAGAGGATCTTGTTCAGGAAACGCTATTAAAAGCTCTGTGCAATCGCGATAAGTTCGTCCCCTATGGATCGCTCAAATCCTGGCTGTTCACGATCATGAAGAACACATTCTGCACCAGGATCAAGAGATCCCGCCGCGAAGATGCAATTGAGGATTGGGAGGGACCGACAATCAACCCATCACAGGATTGGGCCATGGAATTGCAGGATGTCGGGGAGGCTTTCTGTAAACTGTCGCCGGCATATAAGAGCGTTCTTGACCTAGTGATATTTCGCGGGCTGAGTTACGAAAAGGCTGCGATGGCGGCAGGCTGCACGGTCGGAACGATCAAGAGCAGGCTTAACAGAGCAAGAGCGCAACTCGAAAGCGACTTGTATCCGGCTGAAAAGAGTCTTCGGAAACGATAGCTTAAACGAATTTCTGCGAGTGATTGGTGTTGGCCGCGAAATCGTGATGCCGGATCTCAAATCGTGAGTGAGCGAGCCTTGCAGCTAGCTCTGAAATGTAATTAAGATCACGCAAGCCGCTTTCATATAGTCGTATTATGCACTCTGCGAGCTCAGTGGCCGAATAAGAACGGTCACTTTCTTCGAGAATTATTGCAGATTGAGCAAAACAACTACGCATGAAATTAACTTCAACTGATGAATAAATTCTGCTGGCTTCATTAAATAACGGCATGTCAGCCTCCATCAAGAAACGAAGCTTCAATGATACGCTGTTTACTGGACTTAGATAGTCTTAAAACCTGTTCTTTCGCATTGGTGCGGTAGCGTACCGAAAAAAGCGTTTACCGATTGCTTCTCGGAACCAACCATCCTTCCGCGGTGTTTCCACTTCATGATGATGGAATGAGGATCACGAAATGCCGTTTCCTCCACAGAATGCCATTGCTAACAAACTTTTGGCTTTGCTTCCGCCTTCCGATTATGAAGCCCTTATCCAGGAAACTACTTATGTGGAACTTCCGCGTGGGACGGTGCTTGCAGAAACGGGGAAACCGATCGCGAAAGTTTATTTTCTTACGACAGGTATCGGCTCGGTTATTGTGACGACCGCCGAAGGAAAACGTGCAGAAGCGGGAATTTTCGGCTTCGATGGGTATATTCCAACGTCTGCAATCGCTGGTGTCGAAAACAGTTCTTATGACGTCCTGGTTCAGGTTGCTGCGCAAGGTTATGAACTGCCTTATGAGAAGTTTCGGCGGTGGATGGACGAAAGCCGCAGTTTTTCCAGGATCATGATCCGCTCTATCGAGGCGTTTTCCGTTCAGCTTGCCTATACCGCCGTCTCGAATGCCATTCATGAAGTCACGCAACGATTGGCCCGATGGTTGCTGATGTGTGATGACCGAATATTAGGCAAAGAAATAGCAATCACTCACGAGTTCCTGTCGATAATGCTTGCAGTTCGTCGGCCAAGTGTCACGAATTCTCTTCATGTTCTTGAAGGATTGGGCTTGATCAAGTCTGAACGAGGAGTTGTCTTTATTCGTAATCGTCACGGGCTGGAACGCTATGCTCGAGATGCCTATGGCTGGCCGGAAAAGGAATACGTGCGGCTGATGCAGGGATTTGAACCTGTCGGTGACGTCTAGTTTTGAGCGCCGAAAAGCTGGCTATATTCTTCTTCGGGTTTTCCGTAGGCTTCGCCAGCAAATTCTTCGAGACCCCTACGGTCACGTATTGTGATGCGGCCTCGCTCTGATCGCACCAGTTTTTTGCCTTCCAGTAGGTGAAGTCCTGTCGTAATGCTGGGGCGTCTTACACCGAGCATGAGAGCGATGAAGTCGTGGGTCAGGATAATTTCATCCCCGTCAACTCGATCATGTGACATCAAGAGCCAGCGCGCCAGCCGCTCGTGAACATGCAAGTTTACGTTGGCCCAGACAGTATAAGAAACCTGTGAGGCAAAAGTCTGAATGTAACGGGCCAACAAACTGGCAAACACGCTGTTGCGATTGATTTCCTCTCGTGCAGCACTGACGGCAATCCGATGACCATAGCCGCTGACTTGCATGATAATTTCATGAATGCTGGTTGTAGCGCCAACCGCTCCTGACGTTGGTGAAAACCCTTCGCGTCCGACCATGCCAGCCTCTGCCAGCTGACCTCTGGTCGATACGGCGATGACCGAACTGATCCCGCCGCAAAGAAAGTATAGATAGTCGATCGATTGATTGGCCCTGACAATAACTTGACCACGCTCAAGCGTGACAGGTTCCAGGGACGAACAAATACTATTGAGAATATCTGGAGGCAGGCTCTTCAACAGGCGGTTGTGCAGTTTAGATTCGTCGTACATCTGTGCTACTTCGGGCAAAGTACCAGCTATTCGCCGTTGTGCCCCCCAACTCTCTTTGACGGTTGGGGTTCTATAACACTCTGATCCGGCAAATGATTTTTGGTACGGTAGCAGACAAATCTGGAAATGAGTTGCGACCGAATTTTCCTTTGACGGCAAGCTGAAACTTTTTGTCCCGCTATTGGTTGCATCTTCAAAACCCGAAAACAGGAGGCACAGATAATGCAATTCAAACTGTTGGGAGAAGGAGCGGGGCAGCGGATCTTCGTCGTCATTCTCGCTCCGGAAGAAGCGGTGGTCGCGACACTTACCCGGTTTGTCCAGAAAAGGGATTTAACGGCAGCCTCGGTGACCGCGATTGGAGCTTTCCGACGCGCTACGCTTGGATTTTTCGACCTTGAGCGACAAGACTATCACCGGATCGAACTTGACGAGCAGTGCGAGGTACTCAGCTTGCTGGGTGATTGCGCTCTGGGCGAAGAGGGCAGTCCGATTCTTCATTTGCATGTGGTTTTGGGAATGCGTAACGGTGAGGCGAAAGGCGGGCACCTGATTGAAGCCTTGGTGCGGCCGACGCTCGAAGTAATGATTAAGGAAAATACCAGCACTATGGTGCGGACCTATCGACCGGAATTCGGTATAGCGCTGATTGATCCACGAAAATAACAATGCAATGGAGCCATGGCCGCAAAGCGAACGAGTACGCATCACAAAATCGGCTTGCCGCCAGTGACTGCTATTGTAGCGCCGGACGTGAAACTCGATAGCGGGTCTGCCAGCATGACATATGCGGAAGCGAGTTCCGCTGGTTGGGCCGGTCTTTTCATTGGCGTCTGTCTGCCAAAATTACGTACTGCTTCATCAGGAAGGGTCGACGGTATGAGTGGGGTCCAAACCGGGCCGGGCGCGACCGCATTGGCACGGATCCCCTTTTCTGCAAGAAGCTGGGCCAACCCAGCGGTAAAATTCTGGATCGCACCCTTTGTCGTCGCATAGGCCAGAAGAGTTGGATTCGGCATATCTGAATTGATGGAAGCCGTATTGATGATCGTAGCGCCGGGTCTCATATGAGAAAGGGCGGCTTTCGTCAGATAAAACATCGCATGAATATTGACGCGAAATGTTAGCTCCCATTCTTCGTCGCTGATGTCACCGAGTTCGGAGAAACTTGCCTGATGAGCTGCGTTGTTCACTAGAATATCGATTCCGCCTAGTTCACCTACCGCACGATCAATCAGGTCGCGACAGGTTTGGGCATGCTGGATATCGCATTTCATCAAGACGGCTTTTCGACCGTCTTTCTCGATAAGCGCTTTGGTTTCCAGTGCATCCTCATCCTCTTCCAGATAAGCAATCAGGATATCCGCGCCTTCCCGTGCAAATGCAATCGCAACCGCACGACCAATGCCGCTGTCTCCTCCAGTAATGATTGCCCTCAACCCCTTCAGTTTCCCCGAACCGCTATAGGTTGTTTCGCCGTGATCCGGTTTCGGATTCATCTTATTGGTTATGCCCGGCATCGGTTGCTGCTTTGTTTCGAATGGTGGCTTGGGATATTGGCTTTCCATATCGGCTTGTCCTTCCTTTTCACCCTGTCGCCCTAACAACGAAATACGCTGCGTGTTCCAGGCGTTCGGAAGCATTTGAAGGAGAAACAGTGATCAATCGATTTGGGAGGACTTTAATGTTCCACGTTACGATGAAGAAACAATGCTTCCGCTATTGTGGACAGATCTCTGTGGCGCGCGCTGAGTACAAATCCTGCGAAGCCCAGGCTGTCCAGGATGGGGTTGTCTGATAGGGCGAATATGAAGGGTATGGCGCTCTGTTCCAGTTCGGCGACAACCGGAAGCACCGCTTCCGGTTCCAGAGTGACATCCATAACAACAGCGTCTACCCTCTCACGTTCCAGATAATACAGTGCTTGATAAGCCGTGTTTACCGGACCGAGAACGACAGCGCCAGCCTTCGTCAGACAGGCTCCTGCTTCCTCTGAAAGCAGAAAACCATCTTCAAAAACCAAAATACGCTTTCCTGAGAATAAACGCATTGTATCATCGCTAGATCTAATCATTACAAACAGTTGGCCATGTCTGAAACCGAATGACAAGATGTCTCGTGCTGATTTCACATCACGAACCACAACGCGATTTTGCGAATGCAAATGCCTGGATAACATCATCTAGGCGCGTTCCACGATATCGTGGAGCTTATGACGAGCGCGATGCAGGCGGCTTTTCACCGTTCCGATCGAGCAATCGCAAAGCTGGGCCGTTCGTTCATAGCTTTTGCCCTCCAACACTACCAATGCCAGAACGCGGCGATATTTGTGAGGCAGGGTTTCCATTGCTGTTTGCACGTCGTGCGCCTCGAGCGTCAGCTCCTGCGAGGCTTTGACTGAAGCTATGGGTGAAACGCACTCGCTCACGCCCGGTGCTTCACGGTTCTGGATGCGAATACGCGTGCAGAACGTGTTGCGCATGATGGTGAAAAGCCAGGATTTCAGGGGCGAATAGGGAACGTATTTTTCTCGATTGGCCAGTGCTTTCAACAATGTTTCCTGAACAAGATCCTCAGCATCTTCTTTCTGACGGTAAAATGTGCGGGAAAACGCGCGCAAAGCCGGTATCATCTCAACGAGATGTTCCGGCTCCAGCATGTAGTCGGGATTTGGCTTGAAAGACATCGTCTTAGCCTTTCCGAACAAAAGTCCGGTTTGAGAATGGGGCGGCACGAGGCCGCCCCTTTGAATTACGAATTCTTATGGCTCTGTTGACCTGCCTTTACATGCTGCTCATGGGTTCCCCCACGGGAAGACGTCTGCTGCTGTTGCTTGTCGCCGCCTCCGCTGCTCGCATGCTTGCCATCGTTCTTGTGGCTTTGCTGGCCGGCTTTCACGTGTTGTTCGTGTGTGCCACCTTGCGTGTGGTTCTGTGCCATTCTCTTTCCTTTCAGTGGTTTTAGACCATTGATTGTTGGGAGTGGAATTTGTCGCGCGTGACATAAGCCTAACAAGACAGAGCAAATGATGTTCCGGGAAAACGACTGTAATAAACTTCACGTTTCGGCGGCGCGCTCGAACTCCGCGACTTTGGCCAGTTCTTTGAGAAACATCGCCCGTTCGCGATCAAAGCCGCTCTGGGCACGTAAGCGTAGCAGGTAGGATGGGTGGATCGTCACAAGGATAAGGTGGTTCTCGAACTCGAGAGGGATGCCGCGTATCGCTGCGATTTTCATCGGCTTTCCGAAAAGGGAACGGGCGGCAACTGCGCCCAGCGCAACGATGATGTGGGGTTCAACCAGTTCAATTTCCTGCTGGAGCCACCAGCGACAAGCTTCAATGTGGCTGGTTGACGGGCGCTGGTGAATGCGTCTTTTACCGCGCTGTGTATGTCGAAAGTGTTTTACCGCATTGGTAATATAGCATCGCTCGCGTTTGATACCGACTTCGTTTAGGCAGGCATCGAAGAGCCGACCTGCAGGGCCAATCAAGGGCCTTCCTCCAATATCCTCCTTGTCGCCAGGTTGTTCGGCAACAAAGAAAACTCGGGCGCCGGTGCGCCCTTCGCCAAAAACCGTCTGTGTTGCATTTTGATAGAGCTCACAACGCCGACAAGTCCGCGCTTCCGCGCAGACTTGTTCAAGATTCTGTTGGCGACGGGTGATTGCTGGTACTGTCATCGCCGACCTGTTGCCGAAGGCGGCGTCTGTGATTCCGTGGATGCAGGCGGCTTGCTATTGTCATCCATGAAACCGCGACCGGGGCGCATTTTCCCGTAAAATTCGACTGCGCCCCAGACAATCACGGCCAGTATCAGGCTGGAAATGAGTATCATTAGAATACGCCGTCCATTCAAACCTTGACGGGCCTTGCGCGGATCTACTTCTTTCATAGTCAATCCGCCTAGCCCCAGCGCTGACGTTCGCGTTCAATTTCGTCCGCAGTGTAGGGCGCGCCCGACGCATTGAAGCTCTCCCATCCTTCTTCGATATAAGCATCGCGTCTTTGGCCGATATTGACCCGCGCCCAATCATCAAGAATAGCTTCGACCTTCTCTCGCTCCGTCTCATCGCAACGAACGGCAACCAGAGTACTGCCACGGCGAATGGCTTCGCTATAGGCCTGCGCCTCTTCTTCGGGCACGCCGGTTTCCACGAGAGCGCCCACAATACCGCCTGCGACGCCGCCGGCAGTCGCTCCGCCGACCAGTCCGACCAGTGTGGCGGTGAGCCAACCGCCCGCCACGACCGGACCGACACCCGGTATGGATAGCAGGCCCAGCCCGGTCAACAGCCCGGCACCACCGCCTGCTACTGCACCAAGACCGGCGCCGGTTTCAGCACCTGTGACTGCGCTCTCTTCGTCCTTCAGGGCCTCGCCTGCATATCGACCATCTGTGTTATTCGAAATCAGGCTGATATTTTCAGCCGGAATCCCGGCTTCTTCGAGCGCTCTAACGGCATCGACGGCTTCGTCGTGATTGTCGAATAGACCCGTGATATAAGCCATTTTCATCTCCTTTATGGTGTTGCGACTACAACCGGTCACTGCGTGGTGATGTTTCCCTGAAAGTCGAGAAGAACTTTGACAGGCTGACCGTCACGCGCGGCTTCGGCGCGCCAGATGCCATCTTCGCCGAGTTGAAGATTCATAATGTTGCTGAACCCCTCTTCGGTCAGGCGTTCCTTTGCCTGATCCTCGGTAAAACTGTTCTGCCCAGGCACCGGTGCCTTCGGATTTTTCTCTCCGGGCGTGGTAACTGCGGGAGTCTGAGGTTCTTCAGTAGGTGTAGTTTGGGCAAACGCCGCTGGTGCGAGCAGCAAGAAGGCTGCGCCTGCGAGATTTCGAATAGACCGTTTCATCGTTGGCTCCCTTGTTTCTGAGGGACTGTCCCAACCAATGAACCCTTACATTGTTCCGTTAGCGTGCTCCGAGAACCATTTCTCTGATCCAACGGGTCAAAAGCTGATTGTAGACCTTTTGATGATGGTCTCCGGTAAGTGCGTGATCCGCGCCACCTATCATCCGAACGGTCAACGATTGAGAATTGATGAAGGCAGTTTGATAACTTGCGACCGTGGGATGTGGGACGATGATGTCGTGTTCGGACTCGACCAGCAGTACATCGCCAAGAAATTCTCGGGCCTGTCGAAGTGCGCGGTTATCATCAAACTTTACGAGTGTCGAACGATAGGATTGCAGGTCACTGCGGTCGAGCCGTGCTTTAGGGACTTGCCAAAGCTGGTCACGATAAAGTGCCGGGGCTCTTAATGCCAGCCAACGGACGGGCCGAAATTCGGTCAGCAATGTCGCGAGATACCCTCCATAGCTGCTTCCTATGACCACAATCGAACCGTCTTCGACCATTTTGAAGCTGGCCAGCCGGTCATATGCAGCAATAGCATCGTCAAGATTTTCACCGCGCGTTACGGTTTTGTTGCTGGACAGCAATTCCCCATGGCCGCGCATGTCGAAGGTAAGACAAACACAACCGAGCGAGGATATCGCATTTGCTCTTTCGATATCGCGTTCTTGGCTACCGGCCCAACCGTGCAGAAATAGAACGCCCGGAATGGTGGTATCCGGAGAGATGACAGTCGCGGCCAGTTCGTGCTGGTCGACGCTGACGGCGGTGGCGTTACGGATCATGATAGATTTTCTCTATTCGCGCATATTTGTGGAGAGGTCGTCCGAAATCGTCGTCGCCGACGTAAACGACGAAATCGTCCTCGTTGAATGTAGATGGCTGACCATAGCTCTCGCGCAATACTGCCTGTACGGCGGTAACAGTTTCGTCCTGCGCCAGTTTTTCCAATGCCAGAACTTCGGCAGGGGAGGCACCTCCCACACGCCATGATTGTTCCAATACGCCGCAGCGGACGCCATTTTCCGTTATCGGCCCGACAAGAACGTCGTAGTTTCTGCGCGACGCAACGAGACCGAGATGTTGAAGAGCTGCTTCATCGTAACGTCTGGCATTCTCTACGATCCTGCGTGCAACGGGCGATTGGACTTGGTGAAGCAGAGCGTCCCAGCCGCCGCGCACCACACGCAAACGGCTACCCGCATAAACTTTACTCCCGTCCTCGTCGTGCGAAGTATATTGACGGCCTAGATAGCTTCCGATGTGATCTTCGATCTGGACCTGTCCTACGGAATAGGTGGTAGAGTTTTCAACGTCCTCTTCGACGACGAGCCCGTTCGCAATTTCGCGATCAGATACGGTTTCCAGAAATCCGTCGAGGGCGCGAACGGTTTCGATGACGGTCTGGTCTTTGCCGCCGGACGCATAGGGATTTTTGAATCGAACCTTGTGCTTTTTTAGCAGGGCACCAGCGGCATCCAGTGCATGGCCATGTGAAAAGACCGAAAAGCCGGGTAGAACACAATCCTGTAAACAAGCTGCAAAGTTTCCTGCCCAACCTTCCGGCAAATTGTCATCGTCGTGCCAGTGTGGATGGGTAACGAGTTTCGTTGCCATAAAACCGTGGTGAACGATGCCGCCGTAGAAGTTCTCAATGCTCATTTCGGGGTGCCCGTCCTGGCGGACCAGAGCAAAAGTCGGTACGAAAAACGTTTCGTTGTTCTCGTCAAAGCTTTGCAGGGTGGGCCGCAATTGCCTGCCGGTCAGCGAACGTAGGCGGGCAGCCAACGCTTCCACGCTGGCTACATTGTGAGGACTGTCAGAAGACTGGCAAACGACACGAATTTTTCCCGTAGGATCACCCCGGAATAGGGCACTTTCCATGTCATCACCTCGCTAGCGGTCTTGAAAAGTCTGCGCTCAGGCGGCTTCCGCACGGGGATTGGCAGAGGACTCCGCGAGTTTCGTCAGGTCCTTATCGGTCTGACCTTCTTCCTGCAGGGTCTGGTCGAGGAGTTTCGCCACATCCTTGTGGCCCAGGGTTTCGGCCCAACGCTTCAATGTGCCGTAACGCGTGATTTCGTAATGTTCGACCGCCTGGGCCGCAGATATCAAACCGGCATCAAGGGCGGGACTATTCGAAAACTCTTCGATGATCTCTTCCCCTTCAGCGATAATACCTTCAATGGCATCACAGGTCTTGCCTTGCGCACGCTTACCGAGAATCTCGAAGCATTGCTGCAAACGTTCGACATGTCCTTCGGTTTGTTCCCGGTGCTTTTCGAACGCGTTCTTGAGCTTTTCATCAGTGGCCGCTCGGGACATTTTGGGAAGCGTTTTCAATATCTTACGCTCCGCATAATAAATGTCCTTGAGCGTGTCGTAGAATAGGTCATCGAGATTGCGTTGCTTGGTGCTGGCCATTTCCGGCTCCTCCTTGTGGTTATGAACTGTTCTTGTCGTGCGGTTGAAAATTGCGACGACGGCGCACCTAACCCGCTAGGAATAATTTTGTTTCGCGCGATCGAAAAAAACAGGCGAGCAGTCGCGATCAGGGTTGCGTCGGGGAGCTGGACGGTTGGGTGGGACTTTCTGGAGAGACGTCCCCCTTGTCCGACGTGATGAACAGGGTTCCCAGCCCGAACAATGCGGCGGCGAACATGATGACGGCAAGCCACTTCAGGATAATCATCGTTATTTCCTGTCCGTTTTGTCAGGACTTCGACTTATGCTCCGGCTTGTCCTTCTGTCTGGTGGAGGCCAATTTTTCGAGCTCTTTCTCACTCATGGACTTGGCCATTTCCCTGGATGCTCCACGTAGTTGACTTTTTGATTTGTCTCCACGTTTTGCAGCCAAGGCCGCGCCGGCAGCCTGTTGTTGTGCTTTGGATTTCGCAGGCATCTTACATCTCCTGTAAGGGGTCGGTCAGTCTCGATCGCTGCGTTCGCGTCTCATTACACGCGGACCGGGATTGGCAAGGTCATTCGGACGCGCGCCATTGGGGTCGTCAAAATCGAAGTTCTTTTGCGGATCGTTCGGTTGGGGCTGGTGTGGATTGCCGGGTGCGTTGGACTGCTCATGCGTCGGGCGTGCTTGATGGTCCCGTGTTTCGCGCTGGGACGGTTCGCCCGCGCCGACTCGATCTTTGTTGAAAAAGAGCAACCCGCAGTTTGAAGGGTCAGTATTGAACATTGTACTTTCTCCATTGCGAAGACCCGGGTGGTTAATAATGGTCCGGAACAAGCTGGCAGATACTTTGTTCCATAAGAGCAGGAAGCTTTGCGAAGCTGCGCGTAATCCTGGGTCACGGCTGCAGAGCAGTGAAAGGGGAACATGAACTGCCCTCGACGGTTATCGAAACTTGCAACAGAGGAGTTTTGATATGGTCCAGGCAAAGAAATGGTCAGCCGACGTGACCGAACACAGCGACGCGTTAGATATCGAACCGCATGTGTTCGAGCAGGATGATCCGAAGGAAATCGCAGCTTCCCTGAAACGCTCGGCTGACAAGAGCCACAAACGCAAGGCGGAACCGTTTCGCTCGGCCATGTCCATGCTGACCTTCTACATCAACCGCGCTGGCAAGAACTTGCCGGAAACGCGCAAACAAGTGCTGGAAACCGCCAAGGAAGAATTGCGCAAGGCTTACGGCAAACCAGATCGGACTTAACCTGCTTTGGACAAGGGAGGGACCAGTGAAAATCTATATCGCTGAATGGTGGACGATCGCTTTATCTGCGGGTTCCGGGGCAGCGTCCGACCCGCCGGAAATTCCTGAAAATGAACCTGAAGGCATTCCGGTTGAGCCGCCGGAGACCATTCCGCAACCAGATAAGGGGCCGTTCAGTCCCGACGAACCTGAACAGATACCGCCCCTTCCTATACCTGAACATCCATCACCCGGGCCGGTCAATCCGGGCCAGCCGACAATGCTTTGCGCGCCACCCTCCTGTTATTCTGAACCGGGATAAGGAGCGGCCTTCAACAATCGTGCCAGATGTACGCAATTGGCAGCCAGTATTTTGGTAGCGGAAACGACTGTTTCGGGTACCTCTCCCAGATCGACGAAATTGGTTGATTGCATCGCCTCGCCCACCCAGTAGGTTACGCCGTTGGCAGGCAGGGTGAAGCCCACATCGTTCAACGCCTGATAGAGCTGGGATGACACGAAATGTGCCCCGTCCTCGTTCCCAACCACTGCCGCGACGGCGACATGCCCGTAAGACGGCATTCGGTTGGCATCATCGGTCTCTGAAAGAAATGCATCCATACGTTCCAGCACGCGCTTGCAGATGCTTGATGGTTGACCGAGCCAGATCGGCGTGCCGAAAATAAGAATATCCGCATCGAGGATTTTGGTTCTGAGTGCCGGCCACTCGTCGTCTTCGCTTTCGCGCGATGTAACGCCGGGTTCGATGTTGAATTCACTCAGCCGCACATGCTCCGTTTGCACGCCATAAGGAACAAGATGTGTATCGAGATAATGTAGCATCCTGTCGGTCGAAGATGGATTCTGGTCTGCACTTCGCTTCAAGGTGGCATTGAGCGCGATAGCTTTGAGGGGAGGAAGGGAAGACACTGTCATTTTCCACCTCCCTTTCTCCTGGTGTGCTTGGGTTCACTCAACGCATCAGCAAGGTTTTTGCGGTCAGGATCGGCAAGATTGTGCCCCGCGGCATCGCGTTTCTTTGCGGGATCGTCGTCAGCGGGTTCGTAACCACGAGGCCGGTTTTCCGGCGGGCCTTCCCATTTCGGCTTCTGATCGGTGGTGCCGGTTTTCGGATCGTGTTTCATGGAAACCTCCGTTTATTGAGACGGCGGCCCAACCTTTCAAACCTCGGATTGTTTCATTGAGTGAAGGAGCCCCGAATGATGGAGCGGGAAATGGCAAGGTTGAAGCAATGAAATTCTGCGGAACAATTGGTTTTCCTCATGGTTGGAGCTTAGAGGCCCATAATGATGAAAACAGTTCCACCGGATAAAAGCTCTGGCGCTCGCGCAAGAGGCGCGATCCAACGGGGTGAAGCCGGCGACAAGGTTCCCGGCTTTGATCCTGCGGTAGCGCCAATGGAAACAGATGCAGAGGCTGGCGGCAGCGCTCAACCGGCTGAAGATCACGGGACACGGCCGTTAGCGGCTCCGGTAAAACCCGATGACAGCAATGCTTCCAGTCATGCGTCCGGCCTGCGCGCATGGCCACCGAAAGAGAATGCGCGATCCGCAAGAAAAACTACGCAGATGCGTGAAGGTCCAGCCTACATGGTCTGGTGGTTCATCATTGCCGTGGTTGTCATCGGATATTTTATAGTCTCATGGATGTGGTCATGAACAAGCGATCAGAACGTGAACGAGGGGAGAGACAGGCTTCGCCGCGAGCGCTCCGATATTTTCCGCGCTTCGTATTAGTCATAGTGGCAGTTCTGCTCCTTCTCCTTCTCGGGTGGAGCCTGACCGGTGGTGGATCGGTAACGCAAAAGCAAGGCATCCAGACACCTCCCGCCATAGGTTCCGCCGACCAGAAGACCAAGCCGCCGGTAGAAAATGACCGACCAGAGACCGGCACGGGCGGCGACCAGCCGGTGCAGGCGCCCGCTCACCAGAAATGAGGATCAATCATGAACGAGAAATCAACTACCCCACTGACGGATGATGAAGACATCAAGTTCCTGGCCGAGAACTCGGATATTTCTCCGCTGCAGGCTCGGCAGTTGATCGAGCGTTTTGGAAGAGATCGACAAAAATTGCTTGAAGAAGCAAAGAAATTTAAAGCGGAAGGGTAGAACCATGGCTCAGATCACACGTGACCACGATGAGATCCGCCAGTGGGTTGAAGACCGAAATGGGCGGCCCGCAATGGTGGAAACCGGTAGTGAAGGCGGTCTATTGCGTATCGATTTCGCAGAAAAAGACCAGAATCTGGAGGAAATCAATTGGGATGATTTCTTCGCCATCTTTGACGATAGAAAGCTGGCTTTTCTCTACGAAGAAACGGAGGATAGCCGCTTTAACAAGTTTATAGGTGCTGAGCAGAATTCCTGATTGCAACTAACCCGCAAACCCTAGTTCGGTTCGGAATTCAGGAAGGAGCCTTCGAACCGGGCAGAACGTTCACAGTCGCTGCGACGGGCGTATCAGGGTGACGCTCCATATATTTCTTGTGAGCAAGTCGCGACGCCAGTTCCGCGATGTAGTTCAAATCCCTCAGCCCGTTCTGGTAAAGCATAACGATTGCAGACGAAAGGTCAGTCGCAGCATATTCCCTGTCGCTTTCTTCAAGAATGATCGCGGCGTTGGAAAAGCAGCTGCGCATGAAGTTCACTTCTTCTGGCTTATAAATGCGGCTCGCTTCGTTGAAGAGCGGCATCTCCTTCTCCTTTCCGAAGCATCGACGATACGCTTCCAGACTATTTAAGATAGCCCCATTTGATCACTTCGTGTTTCAAGCGCGCTGAGGGATCAAGGTAATCGTCCGCTGCCGTCTTCGGGGTGGCGTTCGAGATTCTGTCTGTTGAGACAGTCGAGAACCCGCTTTGCCTCTTCTTCGTTCAATGCGATCTGCAGCTTGCCTTCGAACGTGATCGGATTACCCTTGAAAGCGTCAATCACCGACCACGTACCATCGCCATTTTTGTGAAGTTTGTATCCGTTTTCTATCATGGTCTTCTCCCGTTCTTCGCGGCCAAAATCATATCAGTTCATGTCGGGCCAGGCCTTATTTCCCACAAGCGGTACGAACATCACACCGCCGAGATCTTCCTCGTCGAATTCCTCCGTAGATTTACGGGTGATGCACAAAAGGCGCTGGGTACCCGCCATACTGCCGACCGGTATGATGAGCCGCCCGCCTGGTTTGAGCTGCTCTTTGAGCGGGGAGGGGATTTCCGGAGCACCCGCTGCAACAATTATCGCGTCGAAAGGAGCTTCTTCTGGCCAACCATTGCTGCCGTCGCCCGTGCGCACATGGATATTATCGCAGCCGAGGTCTTCGAAGCGTTGTTGCGCGGCTTCGGCAAGGGTGGAATACCGTTCGACAGTAAATATCTGACCGGCAATCTGTGCTATGATCGCCGCAGCGTAGCCGGAGCCTGTTCCAATTTCGAGAACGTGTTCACCCCCACCCAGATGCGCCGATGCAATCATAAAGGCAGTCATATATGGTTGTGAGATCGTTTGGCCATTTTTGATTGGTAGAGGTGTGTCGTCATAGGCAAACTCGATAAAGCCTTCATCGATGAATTTCTCACGAGCCAACGTGCCCATCGCTTCCAGCACGCGCGTGTCATGGATACCGCGATGGACAAGCTGCTCCACCATTTGGACACGAGCTTTCTCAAAATTTCTCATTGTCGCTCTCTCGGGTCGAAATGGACCCAATCCATTCTCTGTAGACCTCAGCACCAAGGCCAGAGAAACAGGAAAAACGAAAGGCCCGTCCAAATGGTTCCAATGAACGGCCCATAGGCGAGCGTGGCATCAGTACTACGCTAATCAAATGTGATGCAGCATTTCATGAGAAAGGCCGTGTGCTGATTGCGAGCTTTGCTCCCGGATCATCATATCGGTATCAACTGCTGGATTTCACGATAGACGGGTAGTATCCCGCCTGGCAATGAGATGTGACGATTGAATACCGATCGTCAGAAGGAACGTCAGGGAAAATCAGCCGCGCTAAGGAGTCGGCGTTTGTCTGCGTTAGTACCAAAAAGCTATCATAATTTTCAAGTTGCTAGCGTGTTGCTAAGCTAAACTCATTCTGGGCGCAAACGTTCAGTTTGCAAAAATTATCTTAACAATTTCAAGGAGATCGAATGGTGGGCGTGACAGGGATTGAACCTGTGACCCCTACGATGTCAACGTAGTGCTCTCCCGCTGAGCTACACGCCCATTCGATGTGGCGCATACACCATATCGCGTTGCGCCCGTCAATGCCCTTTTATGAAGTTTTTTCGTCTTTTTGTTGATGACAAAACAAAGGGCCGCAAATCAGTGGGATCGCCTCAGGCGGCGATCAGCATTTTTTCTATTTCGTTCACCAGGTCACGCAGGTGGAACGGCTTGGAAAGCACCTTTGCGTCGCGCGGCGCGTCCGAATCGGGGTTGAGGGCGACAGCGGCGAAGCCCGTAATGAACATGATCTTCAGATCCGGGTCGATTTCTGTCGCGCGCCGCGCCAGTTCGATGCCGTCCATTTCCGGCATGACAATATCGGTCAGCAGAAGGGAGAAAGGCTCTTCCTGCAATCTTTCATAGGCACTCGCGCCGTTGTCGAAGTGCGTCACGTGATAACCGGCTTTTTCCAACGCCTTGACGAGGAAGCGGCGCATATCATTGTCATCTTCAGCTAGAAGGATTCTCTTCATTGTTCCGTCCGAATTCTGTGTCGTGTTCATCGCCCAAAAGCTGACCCTTAACGACTCAATATCCACCGTAGAAAACGCTTCTTTGGTAAATATGGAATGAATGCTCGCGCGAATGTTAATTGTTATGGCGCGTATTTGGCAACAAGCTGTTCAGTGTGACAGGATTGTCGCATATGCACGCCATGCAAAGGCCGGAAGATTCGGCTGCCAGCCGTTTGCACGCATGGGCCGTCTGACGTAATTTGTTATAATACTGACGTGGATCGTCGTCGAATGGCCTGGATGTTCCGGCCGAAAACGGGTGAAGAATGAGTTTGGAGCGCGATTTTAGTCTGATACCGCCCTTCGAGATATGCGCTCCGGCGGAACAGCGCATTCCGTTCGTCTTCAATTCACCGCATAGCGGACGCTATTACCCGCATTCTTTCGTCGAAGCGTCGCGTCTCGACGCCTTGAGCATACGTCATTCGGAAGACTGTTATGTCGATGAGCTTTTTGCTTCCGCCATGCGGCTCGGTGCGCCCTTGCTCAAGGCGCATTTTCCGCGTGCGTTTCTCGATGTGAATCGCGAAGCCTATGAACTGGATCCGCGCATGTTCGCCGAGCCATTGCCGCCTTTCGTCAATAGCCAGTCGGCGCGCGTTGCAGGCGGGCTTGGAACGGTGCCGCGTCTGGTCGGTGAGGGGCAGCTGATTTATCCGGGGCGCATTCCACTCGCCGAAGCATTTTACCGTATCGAAGACCTCTACAAGCCTTACCACCAGACGCTTGATACACTGCTTCAGTCCACCCGTCAGCGTTTCGGTTATGCGGTTCTGATTGACTGCCATTCGATGCCCGGCGGCGCACGGCCCGGCGAAGTCGGATCGCGTCCGGATTTCATCGTTGGTGATCGTTTCGGTCGCTCGTGCAGCGAAAGGCTGACGCAGGCTGCCATCGATCTGCTGCAGGATCTGGGCTACACTGTTGCGCACAACAAGCCCTATGCGGGCGGGTTCATCACGGAGCATTACGGGCGGCCTGCTATGGCGTGTCATGCCCTGCAGATTGAAATCAATCGCAGTCTTTATGTGAACGAGCAGAACCTGCATAAGCTTGCCGGTTTCGAAACGCTCTGTGCCGATCTGCATGGGTTTCTGAGCGACCTGACATCCCTGCCGGACGATCTCTTTATCGCGCCACCTCTGGCCGCAGAATAATCCGTTCCGACGAGCGCCTCTCGCAGATAAAAAGAACCGCGCCCGAACGATACGAGCGCGGTCAAAGACTAGGGAGGAAATGCCCCGAAAGGCATCGACAGGAAAACCTGTCTGGGATTTAAGTTACGTCCGAATGGCGGTAACGTCAAGAAAATGCGCATATTTTTTGGGCTAATTTAATTATGCTCATTATGTAGGCAAAATTAGCATGGTTTGCATAAGTATGCGCCATGTGTTGGAAACAGGAGTTCGGGGTTGCTGATCGATAAGGCATTTTTTTCCGAAGTGGCTGCAGCGGCAGCTGCTCAGACGCTTCCGCGTTTTCGTCAGCTGACGGAAATCGACAACAAATATAGCGTTGGTTTCGATCCGGTGACCGAAGCGGACAGGGCGGCGGAGCGTGCGATTCGTGCGGTTATTGGCAGCGTTTTTCCCGACCATGGTATTCTTGGGGAAGAATACGGGCCGGAGAATATTGACCGCAGCCATGTCTGGGTCATCGATCCCATTGATGGGACCCGTGCTTTCATTTCTGGCCTGCCGGTCTGGGGCACGCTTTTGGGACTGACTGTCGATGGCGATGCCACGGCGGGAATGATGTCGCAGCCCTTCACCGGCGAGTTGTTCTACAGCGATGGTAATGGTGCTTATCTCGCGCGTAATGGCGGCGAAGACGCGCCTCGCCGTCTGTCGGTGCGCAAGAATGCAACCTTGGCCGATGCCACGATGTTTACGACGACGCCTGCTCTTTTCAAGGGTGAAAGCCGCAAGGGATTTGATCGGCTGGAAAGCGCGGTGCGTCTGTCCCGCTATGGAGTTGATTGCTATGCCTTCGCAATGCTCGCAAGCGGTTTTGCCGACATTGTCGTTGAAGCGGGTCTCCAGCCCTATGACATTGTCGCTCTCATTCCGCTGATTGAGCAGGCTGGCGGTGTGGTGACGCAACGTGATGGCAGTCCGGCGGAAAAGGGCGGCGATGTTGTCGCCGCAGCTTCTCCTGAACTGCACAGGGCAGCGCTTGATCTGCTGAATAGCTGATAAGAGCATTTCCAGCAAAAGTGCGAAGCGATTTTGCGTCGGATAATGCGTAAAAACAAACATTTAGAGCGATTTCAATGCTTCTACCGCAGGCGAAATCGCTCTAAATACCGGAGGCTAGGGGCTCAATGGTCTCCGGCATGGTTTCGACCTCTGACGAGCCCGGAATGAAGGCATCGAAGGCGGCCCAGAGCTGCTCACGATAAAAGTCGGCTTCCTGAAGCATCTCATGACGTGCGCCGGTAATTGTGGTCAGTGAGACATTGCGCGTGCGGGCGACAAAACGCTCGATCACCGATGTGGAAACCACGCGGTCTGCGCCAGCGGCAACGATGAGGACCGGTACTGTGGGTCCATTATAGAAATCCGGCTGATTGATGCGCCGAGACGTTTCGAGAGCGCTCCAGAGCCACCGGGCGGTCGGACCGCCAAGCGCAAGATCCGGGTGAAGGCGTGGAATTTCCATATTACGCATGAAGCGTGCCGGGTCGCTGGTCAGCGGATTGCCTGCAAAGGGACGCGAAGCCAGTCTGCGTCCGCCGGATGCGTAAACTTGGCCGAGGCCGAGCCATCGAAAGGCGGAGGCGATGCGGCGTACATTGTCATCGCTGAGCCGTTGCCCATCAAGCCCCATGAAGGGCGCACACAGCACCATGCGACTGATGCGCGATGTCAGTCTGCCCATCGAAGAAAGCGCCACAAGCGCACCGGCGGAATGGCCGAGAATGTAGAAGGGCGGGGGACAGTCGGGCAAGGCGATCTGGTCAAGGATAAGGTCGAGATCGTCGGAATAATCTTCGAAACTGCGGACATAGCCGCGCTGGCGGTCCTTCAGCAACCGGTGCGAGCCGCCTTGTCCGCGCCAGTCGAATGTTACGACCGTGAAGCCGCGCGCGGTCAGATCGGTCATGGTTTCGAAGTATTTTTCGATAAACTCGTTGCGTCCCTGAAGCAGGACCACTGTTCCCCGTATCGGTTTCGCGTCGGCTTTCAGAATGGCATAGCGCAGGGTCTTGCCGCCCTTCGCTTCAAGCAGGCCAGCCTTGATCCCGTGCGGTATAGGATTCGCATCGGTTTCGAAAAGTAGTTCCGACATCCGATTGCGAACCTTTCTGCTTCAGATTGGGATATGTGGCTCCAGCATAATGGGGCAATTGATGATAAAAAGTAACCGGAAGTTCGAGAACGAACTTCCGGCTCAAAGAACAGCCGATGCAAGGGACGTTACACCAGCTGGTCTGTAGAGAAAATTTGAAGAAGGCGCTCAGTATCCGCCAGGGCGGCGTTCACCAACAATGCGGCCTGAATAGGCATCGACCATGACGATGACGCGGCGGCCGTTCGGCCTTGTGGCGCGCACGAAATAGGTGTCGCGGTTAAGGCGCATGTCGCCGACATCATAGCCGCGGCGTTCCAGCGAGCGTGCGATACGACGCGGTCCCATGATGTCGCGACGACCATAATCGTCGCCCCAGCCCGGGCGGCGATCCGGGCCACCATCCCAATCAGGGCGTGGACCCGGATATGGACGCGGCGGACGATAGCCGTCATCATCGTAATATTGAATCTGAACGCGCAGGCCGCTATCGGCTGCAAGGGTGGGTGTCGCAATCCCTGTCGCGACGGTGGCAAGTGCGGCAAAAGCGAGAACAGCTTTTCTCATAACCGTGATCCTTTAATGAACCCGCTTTGCAGCAGGCATGGTGGGACATTAGCCCCAAGCGGCTGAACGCTCGCCAAAGATGATGTTCATTTTGGGTTCATTGTGCGGCGAATCCCCCAAAATGTAGGCCCCTATTGATCAGGAGTTATTACGCGGCGTGACAGCCCGTGTTTCGCAAGCTTCGCGCGCACGCGGCCTTGAAATGAAAAAGAACCGTTCCCAAATGAGTTTTGCGGTCGCCTGGAAGGGGCCGCCGGCATCAAGGAATTCGCCATAAGGGAGTTTCGCCGCCGTGTATGGTCCCGAATGCGCTCAGCGCTCTTCGGAACAGATCATGCTGAAACAAGCATCATGTCGCTCTAAAGGAGGGCTAATACATGCGTCACGTAGATTTTTCCCCGCTCTATCGTTCCACGGTCGGTTTCGATCGGCTCTTCTCCATGCTTGATACGCTCGCTTCGCCGGAAGGTAACCAGTCCTATCCGCCGTATAATATCGAGCGCACGGGTGAGAACACCTATCGCATCACCATGGCGGTCGCGGGCTTTTCCGAAAGTGAACTCGAAATCGAAGCGCATCGCAACCTGCTGACGATCAAGGGTCAGAAGGCGGATGAAAATGCTTCCGATATCGGTGAAGTTCTCTATCGTGGTATCGCCTCACGTGCTTTCGAGCGCCGTTTCCAGCTTGCCGACTTCGTTGAAGTCGCCGGTGCGAGCCTCAAGAACGGTCTCCTGCACATCGATCTCAAGCGCGAGATTCCAGAACAGATGAAACCGCGCAAGATCGAAGTTGCCAAGGCTGGCTCCGACAGCGCTCAGCAGATCGAGGCGAAAACCGCGCATTAAGCTTGGTTGAGAATGAATAAGAAAAGGCGGTGCTTGAAGCGCCGCCTTTTTCATTTTGACAGATACGAAAGAGCGTCAGGCGATCAAGTCAGCGAACCGGTCGACATCTTCTTCCGTGTTGGCGAAGCTCGTCACAAAGCGGGCGAAAATTTCGCCGTCGCTGATGCGGTTCACTTCCGAATGCGGGGGGTTCCAGTCGTAGAAAATCGCTCCGGCATTGCGCAGACGATCATAGACCGACTGTTTCATGATGGCGAAGACCTCATTGGCTTCCGGTTTCCAGGCAAGGCGCATCTGGCTCGACGCATTGATATGACCGGCGAGGCGCGCGGCGAGTGCATTGGAGTGACGTGCCAGTTCCAGCCAGAGATCGTCTCGCAGGTAAGCATCGAATTGCGCTGCCACAAAGCGTGTCTTGGAAAAGAGCTGTGCCGCGCGTTTGCGGATGAACGGTAGGTCCTTGGCGCGGGCCGGGTCCATGAAGACCAATGCTTCGGCGCACCAGCAGCCGTTTTTCGTACCTCCGAAGGAAACGATGTCCACGCCCTGTTTCCAGGTCATTTCGGCTGGTGTCATGTCCAGCGAAACAAGCGCATTGGCAAAGCGTGCGCCGTCCATATGCAGTGGCAGACCGGCATCGCGGCAGATCTTGGAAATGGTGGCGATATGTTCGGGCTGGTAGAGCGTACCAACTTCGGTCGCCTGCGTGATGCTGACGGCCATGGGCTGCCCAGCATGAACGAAAGCCGGATTGAACCGCCTCAGTTCGCGCTTGAGAAGTTCGGGGTCGATGCGGCCATGCGCACCGTCAATCGGATGCAGACGTGCGCCGCCGGTGAAATATTCAGGTGCACCGCACTCGTCCTCGATCACATGCGCTTCGCGGTGCACCAGCGAAACTCCGCCGGGCCGGTTGACGCTGGCCAGCGCCAGCGAGTTGGCGGCTGTTCCTGTTCCGACAAAGTACACGGCAACTTCGCGCTCGAACAATTCGTTGAAGCGCTGCTCGACGCGCTTGTCGAGTTCGCTTGCGCCATAGGCTGCCGCAAAACCTGCAGCATGCAACGAAAGGCTCTCGGCGATTTTCGGGTGGGCGCCTGCCCAATTGTCTGACGCAAAATGCACGTGTTCCTCCAGATGGGTTGAATGGGCTGTCGCACAGTCGATGTTTCTATAACCTGTCTGACAGAAGCGGTTAAGGTCCGACTTGCGCGAAAAATGTCATCAACATGCCTATTTTTTAGGCATTCGAGGGGCGGGCAAAAGCGCGCCAAACTGACGCAATGGCCATTAAACGCAATTAAAATCCAGTAAAATCACGGCTTTTGATATTTTATTACGGAAGCTGCTGAGAAAAATTGCGTTTCCATCTTGTGAGGCAATTTGAATTCTGTCATACGTAATTAGGACAGCAATGCTGTCCAATTAAACGCTGATGCAGACGGAAGCGACACAACGCTCTCCGAAAAGTTTCAGAAAGAGGCGCCGTACTGGCAGGCACATAGCCTGGCGGTAACAGGCGCCCCGACCGCGACAGGAGGAATTCTAGTGCGCCATTTTCTGGTGGGCTGAGTGTCGTCTGTCCAAGCCTGATGAGAATAAGGCGCTAAACATCGTTCCTCGCACCGGCTTTGCCGCTCGCCCGGGACCTCGTCCAACGCCTTGTCGATAAGGCTTCCTTTATACGTAAAGCAACGGCGGGATGGTTGTCACACCATCTCGGTATATACTGATCGCGCACCTCATGATGAGGGCCAAACGGAGGGAATGACGATGACGCATTTGACGCCATCTGTATCGAATGTGGTTTCTCACAACGTACAGAACGGAACGGTCAAAGCTGCGACGACCGCTCCCAACCGAACGACGCGAAAAACGACAGCGGCGGGTTTGCCCGCAGCGCAAGGACTTTACGATCCGCGCAACGAACATGATGCGTGCGGCGTTGGCTTTATTGCGCATATGAAGGGCAAGAAGTCGCATCAGGTCGTTGAAAACGGCCTCAAGATGCTGGAAAACCTCACCCATCGTGGTGCGGTTGGTGCCGACCCGCTGATGGGCGATGGCGCCGGCATTCTCGTGCAGATTCCGGATCGCTTCTTCCGCGAGGAAATGGCGCGCCAGGGCATCGATCTGCCGCAGCCTGGTCATTACGGCGTCGGCTATCTGTTCATGCCGCGCGATCCAGAATTGCGTGCCCATATTGAAGAGATCGTCAAGGAAGTCATCGCTGCCGAAGGCCAGACCTTTATCGGCCTGCGCGAAGTGCCTGTCGACAATTCGTCCCTGTCCAAGGCGCCGGATATTGCCACAACCGAACCGTTTCACGTTCAGGTTTTCATCGGACGCAATCCGATGCTGGAGACGGACGACGATTTCGAGCGCCGTCTGTTCGTTCTGCGCAAGGTCATTTCCAACCGCATCTATCAGGAAAATGACGGCGACGATAAGGGCTTCTATGTCGTGTCCATGTCGGCGCGTACGGTCGTCTACAAGGGCATGTTCCTCGCTTATCAGGTTGGTGCCTATTATCAGGATCTGAAAGACCCGCGTTTCGAAAGCGCGGTGGCGCTGGTGCATCAGCGCTTCTCCACCAACACTTTCCCGTCCTGGCGTCTGGCGCACCCATACCGCATGGTTGCGCATAACGGTGAAATCAACACGCTTCGCGGTAACGTCAACTGGATGGCTGCGCGTCAGGCTTCGGTGGACTCGGAACTGTTCGGCAACGATATTTCCAAGCTCTGGCCGATTTCCTACGAAGGCCAGTCGGACACGGCTTGCTTCGACAATGCGCTCGAATTCCTGCATCAGGGCGGCTACAGCCTTGCCCATGCGATGATGATGCTGATCCCGGAAGCATGGTCAGGCAACAAGTTGATGTCGGATGAACGCCGCGCGTTCTATGAATATCATGCAGCACTGATGGAACCATGGGACGGTCCGGCAGCGGTGGCTTTCACGGACGGTCGCCAGATTGGCGCGACGCTCGACCGCAACGGCCTGCGTCCGGCGCGCTATATCGTGACGGACGATGATTTCGTCATTCTGGCTTCGGAAGCCGGTGTTCTGCCGGTCGAGGAAAAGAAAGTCGTCAAGAAGTGGCGTCTCCAGCCGGGCCGCATGCTGCTGATCGATATGGAAGAGGGTCGCATTGTTTCGGACGAGGAAATCAAGTCCCAGATTGCGCAAAAGCACCCTTACAAGCAGTGGCTCGCCAACACGCAGCTCATTCTGGAAGACCTCAATCCGGTCGAACCACGTGCGCTGCGCAAGGATGTGAGCCTTCTCGACCGCCAGCAGAGCTTCGGCTACACGCAGGAAGACACCAAGCTGTTGATGTCGCCCATGGCCACGACCGGTCAGGAAGCCATTGGTTCGATGGGTACGGATACGCCGATTTCGGCCATGTCCGACAAGTCGAAGATGCTGTTCACCTATTTCAAGCAGAACTTCGCGCAGGTCACCAACCCGCCGATCGATCCGATCCGCGAAGAACTGGTGATGAGCCTTGTCTCGTTCATCGGCCCGCGTCCGAATATTTTCGACCTTGTCGGCACGTCACGCCGCAAGCGTCTGGAAGTGCGCCAGCCGATCCTGACCAATGGCGATCTGGAAAAGATTCGTTCCATCGGCCACACGGAAGACCGCTTCGACACCAAGACGCTCGACATCACCTACAATACGGGTGAGGGGGCAGCCGGTATGCACGGCGCAATCGAGCGCCTTTGTGACCGTGCCGAAGCGGCTGTTCACGGCGGCTACAACATTGTCATCCTGTCGGATCGTCAGGTTGGTCCGGATCGCATTCCGATCCCGGCTCTTCTGGCGACGGCAGCCGTGCACCATCACCTGATCCGCAAGGGCCTGCGCACTTCGGTCGGTCTGGTGGTGGAATCGGGCGAGCCGCGCGAAATACATCATTTCTGCTGCCTCGCTGGCTACGGTGCCGAGGCGATCAATCCTTACCTCGCCTTCGACACGCTGCTCGACATGCATCGCCGTCGCGAGTTCCCGCCGGAAGTGGACGAGAATGAAGTCGTCAAGCGCTACATCAAGTCCATCGGCAAGGGCATCCTCAAGGTCATGTCCAAGATGGGCATCTCGACCTATCAGTCCTATTGCGGCGCGCAGATTTTTGATGCAGTTGGCCTGCAGACGGGCTTTGTCGACAAGTTCTTCTTCGGCACGGCAACGAGTATTGAAGGCGTTGGTCTCGATGAAATCGCGGAAGAAACCGTACGTCGCCACACCGACGCTTTCGGCAGTGATCCGGTTCTCCTGACCTCGCTGGAAGTTGGCGGTGAATATGCCTACCGTATGCGCGGCGAGGCTCACCTGTGGTCGCCGGATGCAGTTGCCAGGCTGCAGCATGCGGTGCGCACCTCCAATCCGGAGACCTTCACCGAATATACGCGCATGCTCGACTCCAAGTCGGCGCAGGCGAAGACTATTCGCGGCCTGTTCAATATTCGTTTCGCTGAAGAGCGCGGTCTGAAGCCGGTTTCCATTGATGAGGTCGAACCGGCGACGGAAATCGTCAAGCGCTTCTCGACGGGTGCGATGTCCTTCGGCTCGATCTCCAGAGAAGCCCACACAACGCTGGCGCGCGCCATGAACGCGATTGGCGGCAAATCGAACACCGGCGAGGGTGGTGAGGAGCCAGATCGCTTCTATCCGCTGCCGGATGGTAAGCCGAACCCTGAACGTTCTGCCATCAAACAGGTGGCATCGGGCCGTTTCGGTGTGACGACGGAATATCTCGTCAACTCCGATCTGATCCAGATCAAGGTCGCGCAGGGTGCAAAGCCCGGCGAAGGCGGACAGTTGCCGGGTCACAAGGTCGATGCGACTATCGCCAAGACCCGTCACTCGACGCCGGGGGTAGGCCTCATTTCGCCGCCGCCGCACCATGACATCTATTCGATCGAGGATCTGGCGCAGCTGATCTACGACCTGAAGAACGTCAATCCGGCTGCCGATATCTCGGTCAAGCTGGTGTCG
Organism: Brucella anthropi ATCC 49188; assembly: GCF_000017405.1. Classification (NCBI taxonomy): domain Bacteria; kingdom Pseudomonadati; phylum Pseudomonadota; class Alphaproteobacteria; order Hyphomicrobiales; family Brucellaceae; genus Brucella; species Brucella anthropi. The sequence continues at coordinate 1,710,416 of NC_009668.1, read as the reverse complement.
GAAGTGGGTGTGGGCACGGTTGCTGCTGGTGTTGCCAAGGCGCGTGCCGACCATATCACCGTGTCGGGGTATGATGGCGGTACGGGCGCCTCGCCGCTTACCTCGCTGAAACATGCCGGAAGTCCCTGGGAAATTGGCCTCGCCGAAACCCACCAGACGCTGGTGCTGAACGGGCTTCGCTCCCGCGTGGCATTGCAGGTCGATGGCGGCTTGCGCACCGGTCGCGACGTCATTATTGGCGCGCTGCTCGGTGCGGATGAGTTCGGTTTCTCGACCGCTCCGCTGATTGCTGCCGGTTGCATCATGATGCGCAAGTGTCATCTGAACACCTGCCCGGTGGGCGTGGCAACGCAGGACCCGGTTCTGCGCAAGCGCTTCAAGGGCACGCCGGAACACGTCATCAACTTCTTCTTCTATCTGGCGGAAGAAGTGCGTGCCTTGCTGGCAGAGATGGGCTTCACCAAGCTGGAACAGATTATCGGCGAGACCGAGTTTCTGGAAAAGCAGGCCATGATCGACCATTGGAAAGCCAAGGGTCTCGATTTCAGCCGCATCTTCTACAAGCCTGAAGCCGAGAAGCACGAGATCTACTGGACCGAGCGTCAGCATCACCCGATTGAGGATGTCCTTGATCGCAAGCTGATTGCCGAGGCTATGCCCGCACTTGAAGACCGCCAGCCGGTCAAGATCGACATCGATATCAAGAATGTCGACCGTTCTGCCGGTGCGATGCTTTCCGGTGAGGTTGCCAAGCGTTTCCGTCACAAGGGCCTGCCGGAAGACACCATCGCCGTTACCTTGCGCGGTACGGCTGGCCAGTCTTTCGGTGCGTTCCTGGCGCGCGGCGTCTCGTTCGAACTGATCGGCGATGGTAATGACTATGTCGGCAAGGGACTTTCGGGTGGTCGTATCGTCATCCGCCCGCCGGAAGACACGCGCATCGTTGCCGAAGACTCCATCATCGTCGGCAATACCGTGCTCTACGGTGCGCTTGAAGGTGAGTGCTACTTCCGCGGTGTTGCAGGCGAGCGTTTCGCCGTCCGCAACTCCGGCGCGGTCACGGTTGTCGAAGGCGTGGGCGACCACGGTTGCGAATATATGACCGGCGGTGTCGTCGTGGTTATCGGTCAGACGGGTCGCAACTTTGCGGCGGGCATGTCGGGCGGCGTCGCCTACGTGCTTGACGAGGAAGGCGATTTCGCCCAGCGCTGCAACATGGCGATGGTCGAACTGGAACCGGTTCCGGAAGAGGACGACATCCTCGAAAAGCTGCATCACCATGGCGGCGACCTCATGCACAAGGGCCGTGTGGACGTTTCGGCCAACATGACCCATCATGACGAGGAACGTCTGGTGCAGCTGATCGCCAATCATCTGCATTACACCGGCTCGACGCGGGCGAAAGATATTCTCGACAATTGGGAGAGCTATCGTCCCAAATTCGTGAAAGTCATGCCGGTCGAATACCGCCGTGCTCTGGAAGATATGGAGCGTATGCGGATCGGTGTTGCTGCTGAATAGGACATGATCCTGAAAAGTGGAGCCCGGCCTTCAGGTCGGGCACCCTTCGCCATGTGAGAGATAACAACGTCCTTGTATGCCAGCGCATTGGAAGATGATGCGGCGGACAGGGCAACTTCCGGCAAAGCCGACCATGCGCTGGTCGCAGGCCGAGGGGAGTAAGAGAATGGGTAAGGTAACTGGCTTTCTTGAAATCGACCGGCAGGTAGCGAAGTACCAGCCAGCGTCGGATCGTATCCGCCACTTCCGCGAGTTCACCATTCCGATGACGGATGGCGAAGTGCAGAAGCAGGCGGCGCGCTGCATGGATTGCGGCATTCCGTTCTGCCATGGCCCGACGGGCTGCCCGGTACACAACCAGATCCCGGACTGGAACGATCTCGTCTATAACAACAATTGGGATCAGGCGATCCGTAACCTGCATCTGACCAACAACTTCCCGGAGTTTACCGGTCGCGTCTGCCCGGCGCCTTGCGAGGAAGCCTGCACGCTGAACCTCGAGGATACGCCGGTTGCGATCAAGACGGTCGAGCAGGCATTGGGCGACAAGGCCTATGAGCTCGGCCATATCGTGCCACAACCAGCCGCCAACAAGACGGGCAAGTCGGTCGCCATCATCGGTTCTGGACCGGCTGGCCTTGCCGCTGCTCAGCAGCTGGCCCGTGCTGGTCACATGGTTGATGTTTATGAGCGCGAAAGCCGCCCCGGCGGTCTGTTGCGTTACGGTATTCCAGATTTCAAGATGGAAAAGCACCTCATCGACCGCCGCGTCGCGCAGATGGAAGGCGAGGGCGTTCGCTTCCTGTGCGGTGTGAACATCGGCGTCGACAAGCCGCTGCGCGGTCTCCTCGATACCTATGATGCGGTGCTTTACAGCGGTGGCTCGGAAACGCCGCGCCCGGCGGGTATTCCGGGTGCAGATTTTGAAGGCGTGCATGATGCCATGCCTTATCTGGTTCAGCAGAACCGTCGCGTCGGGCGCGAAAATATCGAATCCGTTGCCTGGACTTCGGCTCCGATCCTGGCAGGCGGCAAGCATGTCGTTGTGGTCGGCGGTGGCGATACCGCCTCGGACTGCGTGGGCACGGCGTTCCGTCAGGGTGCGGTCAATGTCACGCAGCTTGATATTCGTCCGCAGCCGCCGGAAAAGGAAGACAAGCTCAGCGTCTGGCCTTATTGGGCGACCAAGATGCGTACCTCTTCCAGCCAAGCGGAAGGTGCTTCCCGCGAGTTTCAGGTGGCAACGCTGGAGTTCATCGGCGAAGACGGCCGCCTCACCCATGTGAAGTGCTGTCAGGTTGATGAAAAGCGCAAGCCGATTGCCGGAACGGAATTCTTCATCAAGGCCGATCTGGCCTTCATCGCAATCGGTTTTGCCGGACCGGCAGAAGACAGTGTGGTCAAGGAACTGGGCGAAAAGCTCGACATCGTGACCGACCGTCGCGGCTCCAAATCGGTCAAGGCCAATGAGCGTGACTACCGCACCAATGTCGACAAGCTCTATGCAGCCGGTGATGCGCGCCGTGGACAGTCACTGGTCGTCTGGGCGATCCGCGAAGGCCGTCAGGCTGCACACGCCATCGATGCTGATCTGATGGGGAGTTCGGTTCTACCGCGCTAAGAGAGACCCAAAGAAATGAAAAGCCCGCCAGATTGGCGGGCTTTTTGTTTTTAGCCTTGGCTGCGTCGCGACTTCATCACCAGATAGGCGATGGCGAGAAGCACGAACCAAAGCGGGGTGACTTTCAGTGCGGCTGCGGTGTCCGGCTCTTGCGCCAGCGCCCAGAGAATGAAGGCGAAGAAGGCGAAGACCATCACGACGGCTGCGCGTCCGCCGGGCATTTTGAAAGTGGACTTTTCATGCAGGTCGGGGCGCTTGCGACGGTATTGCAGATATGACGCCAGAATGACCGACCAGATGAAGATGAAGAGCAGCGCCGAAATCGTCGTGACGATGGTGAAGGCTTCGATAATGCTCTGGCCAGCATAAAGCAGAACCACGCCCGCAAGCAGGAAAACGCATGAGAAGAACAGCGAATTGACCGGTACTTTCCGCTTGTTCAGCTTGCCGAGCGCCTTCGGTGCGAGTTTGGAAGTGGCAAGGCCGTAGATCATGCGCGAGGTCGAGTAGATGCCGGAATTTGCGCTCGACGTTGCCGAAGTCAGCACGACGAAATTCACGACATGGGCTGCGATGCCGAGACCGGCGAGCGAGAACATGGCGACGAACGGGCTTGAATTCGGATCGACCTGATCCCACGGAATGACGGTGATGATGACGAACAGCGCACCGAGATAGAACAGTACCACGCGGATCGGGATGGAATTGATTGCCTTGGGCAGATTGCGCTCCGGGTCCTTGGTTTCAGCGGCGGCGGTGCCGACCAGTTCGATACCGACGAAGGCGAAAACCGCGATCTGGAAACCGGCAACGAAGCCGAGGAAGCCATTGGGGAAGAACCCGCCATGGTTCCAAAGATGGGCGACCGATGCCTGACTTCCATTCGGAAGCGTAAAGCCGGTCGAGAGCATATACACGCCTGCGATGATCAGCCCGACAATGGCGACGATCTTGATGAGGGCAAACCAGAATTCGATTTCACCGAAATTGCGCACGGTCGGCAGATTGAGCGCCAGAAGCGTGAAGATCAGTCCGAGCGCCGGTATCCAGAGCGCCAGTTCCGGGAACCAGAACGAGACGTAGCCCGAAACGGCAACCACGTCGGCCACACCGGTCACAATCCAGCAAAGCCAATAGGTCCAGCCGGTGAAGAACTGTGCCCACGGCCCGAGGTAATCGCCTGCGAAATCCGCAAAGGAGCGATATTCGAGATTGGACAGCAGGATTTCGCCCAATGCGCGCATGACGAAGAACAACATGAAGCCGATCACGGCATAAACCAGCAGGATCGAAGGGCCTGCCAGCGAAATGGTCTTGCCCGAACCCATGAAAAGGCCGGTGCCGATAGCGCCGCCAATGGCGATCAGCTGCAGGTGTCGGTTGGACAGATTGCGTGCAAGATGGGGTTCCTCCTCCCGATGTGGATCGACAGAAGGCTTTGATGCGATATTCATTCAAACGCCTCTTGTTTCTGGCGGACGCTGGAAACTACTCCCGCTCGCGCGAGGAAAAGCGCCCTTCCTGTCCAGCCCTTTCAGGCTGACGGCGCCTTCTGATAGACGATGCGAACGCTCCTGTGAACAGCGCAGAATGTAGCAATTAGAATCATATCGGATAGAGAAAGGCGCGGGCTATCAATCAGCTGATAGCTCAATCCTATTGAGGAACGGCAATAATTTAGGGATTTGAGCTCTTCTGTGGCCAGGAAAAGTCGTCCGCTCGTCCGGGTGAAGGTTTGCTCTCAGTCCGGGCTGGCCGTGTGGCTTGCGGACGCGCTGCGATGTTGCCACCAAGTAGAACACCGCTATCGTCCTTATCAACGTCCCGAATGCTGACCGGTGCCACGCGATCAACCGGCTTGGACGGGTCATGCGTGCCTGCTGCGGGCAGGGGCTGATCTTCTTCCTTTGCGCCGCCGAGATAGGCGCGAAGCGGCTTTTCCGCATAGAAGGCGAGCTTGCGCTTGCCTGCCGAAGTTATGTTGATGCCGTCATTGCCGCGCAGGCGCGCGGTCTGACCGTTAATGTCGAAGCCGGTCTGGGTGAAATTACCATCCTCATCGACAAAACCATCCCAGACATCGGCAAATTTTCCGCCCGCCTTTTCAGTGGCAGTGCGATAGATTTCATTGAGCGCCAGCATATCTTGCGACATGCCTTTCGGGCGAAAGGGTGGCTGCCCTATCCACACCAGAGGAAAATGCTTGTCGTTGATCACCTTGATGAAGGCGGCGACGCGCTTTTGATATTCTTCATTCCATTCCGGAGATCGGGCTGGCAGACTTACGCCTTTCTCGGTGATTGCCTGTCTGTCGTTAGAACCGATCATCACGACGACAGCAGCCGGTTTCTCCTCGTCCAGTATCTTTCCGATGTTGTCGGGCCAGTCGAAATGATCGTTGCGCACAAAGCCGGAGGAGCCATTTATCCGGGTTACAACCTGAAGATCGGGGTCCAACGCGAAAGCAACATCAAGGCCTTCGGCCAGACCGTTGCCGATGAAATCACCGACAACAAGAACCTTTTTGGCATCTGGCTTTTTCTCGACGAACTCGACTGCCGGGGTCGCAGCCGGTGGCGGCGTCGGTCGTGAAGCGGGAGAGGTGGTCTTGGGCCGCTTCGCCTTTGGCCGGGCGCGTTGTGGAGTGGGCTGCTGATATTGGCGCTGTGGCTGTGCCTGCCGCGAGCCGAACAAGAGATCGAAAAGCGTGCGCGGACGTTCCTGTGCAGAAGCCGTGATGATGCCTGAGAACAGCAGAGCTGCGACTGCCAGCAGGACACCAGCAGCGTTCACCATTCGTCTCCCAATCCGATTTTGGCGCATCAGTCTTGCCTTCATGGCCTTTATATTAGCTTGGCTGCTTGGAAAAACAAAATGGGGCGCACTTGATCAGAAGCGCGCCCCATTCGATAATTTACCCGACAGTCTAGCGACGGCGCAGGACCGACAGAACTTCTTTGCTCGGATGACCGTCCGGCTGAAGTCCGTTGCGCTGCTGGAAGGCTTCGATGGCCGCCCGCGAAGTGGAGCCGATCTTGCCATCAATATTGCCGTCATAATAGCCGAGCGCTTTCAGATGCGTTTGCAATTCCTGCCTCTCGTCCATGGTAATCGGCGTGAATGGGCGATTCCAGTCCTGACGAAGTCCCTGATAGCCGCCGATGCGATCGGCAAGCAGGCCGACAGCAAGTGCGTATTTGTCGGCGTTGTTATAGCGCTTCAAGACGAAGAAATTCTTTGTCATCAGGAAGGCGGGCCCCTGACGACCATCCGGCACTTTCAGCGTTGCTTTTTCGCTCGGATCGGGGAAGGCGCGTCCGTTGGCACGAACGAGACCGATCTTCTGCCATTCGGCAATCGAGAGTGAGCCGGAAGGGAACTTGCGTCCTTGTGGCAAGGCTACTTCGTAACCCCAGCTACGGCCCGGCTGCCAGCCATTGCGATGCAGGAGGTTGGCCGCTGTACCCAGCGCATCGGGGATCGAATTCCAGATGTCACGCTTGCCATTGCCATCCATATCGACGGCATAGGCCTGATAGCTCGTCGGGATGAATTGTGTGTGGCCGAGCGCGCCGGCCCAGGAACCGGAAAGATGGCCGCGGTCAATATCGCCGGTCTGGAGAATCTTCATTGCAGCAATCAGCTGTGTGCGGCCATATTTGGCGCGACGCTGGTCTGCATAGGCAAGCGTTGCCAGCGAACGGACGGCATCGCGCATAACGTCATCACGCTTGAGAATTTCGCCGTAATTGCTTTCCATCGACCAGATGGCGAGCAGGATATTGCGATCGACCGAGAAACGCTGTTCGATGCGCTGGAGCCACGGACCCCATTTGCGCGCCATGTTCTGGCCGACTGAAACGGAATGTTCGTTTACGCGGTTATCGACGTAGTTCCAGACCGGTTCGGTGAATTCGGGCTGATAGCGGGCCTTCTGCAGCACGACCGGGTCTGGCGCATCCACGCCGCGAAATGCGCGGTCGAACGTGGAAGGCGAAACACCTGCATTTATGGCGACAGGGCGAAAACTGGCGACCCATTGGCGAAATTTCGCATCAGCCAGTGCGGAACCGGTCGTCAGCGTTGAGGCGAGCACAGCTATCGCAACCGTTGCAGCTGCTTTCAGCTTCATCGTCTGGCCCACCGTGAATGGAAATCGCAGCATTCTGTGTTTCCCTTCTGCAATCAAATTTAGCCGATACCGGCGCGTTTCCCTTCGACCTGGATTCTGCCCGTTCCGGATTGCATTATTCAATTAATACCATCCTGTGTTGAATTTGAGCCAGCAGAAAATTCCGGATCGAACCGTTGAACGTTCAATTTAGAACCTGTCGGTTAGCAATTGGTTTACCATCGCGGCCTTGCTTTAAAATTCGCTAAAGTTTCGAAAAATTTTTGAATCAAGCAACATTAAGGTCGGGTCATTGAATGTGATGGGATGGGTCACGCAATTTCGTCGTTCTTTAATGAAAAGGCCTTATTTGAAATTCAGTCGTTTCAATGCTTTGATAGTAAATCTGAAATAGTGAAATCGAGGAGAGGAATGAGTTCGATCCGAAAAATTCGCAAGGCCGTGTTCCCTGTTGCAGGTCTTGGCACCCGCTTCCTGCCCGCCACCAAATCCATCCCCAAAGAAATGCTGACGGTCGTCGACAAGCCCGTCATTCAGTATGTGGTCGATGAGGCGCGCGAAGCTGGTATCGAACATCTGATTTTCGTCACCGGGCGCAACAAGGCGGTCATCGAAGACTATTTCGATGCGCAGGTTGAGCTTTATTCCACGCTCGCAGAGCGCGGCAAGAAGGCGGAACTGGAGCATCTTCAGGATATCCAGCCGCAGCCGGGAACGACAAGCTTCACCCGCCAGCAGGTGCCGCTCGGTCTTGGCCATGCAGTCTGGTGCGCTCGTGAGCTCGTCGGTGATGAGCCCTTTGCTCTCCTGCTGCCAGATATGGTCATGCAGTCGAAGAAGGGCTGCCTGAAGGAGATGGTTGAGCTTTACGAAAAGACCGGCGGCAACGTCATCGCCGTGCAGGAATGCGACCCGGAAGAAGCGCATAAATACGGTATCGTCGGCAAGGGCGAAGCCATCGGCAGCGGTTTCGAAATCACGCAGATGGTTGAAAAACCTGCCAAGGGCACGGCGCCTTCCAATCTTTACATCAATGGTCGCTATATCCTGCAGCCGGAAATCTTCGAACTTCTGAGCAAGCAGGAAAAGGGCGCTGGCAACGAAATCCAGTTGACGGATGCCATGCTGAAGCTTGCCGACGCACAGAAATTCTTCGGCTTCGATTATCAGGGCCTGACATTCGACTGCGGCTCCAAGGCTGGTTTCATCGAAGCCAACGTTGCCTTCGCGTTGTGGCGCAACGACATTCGGCCTTCGGTCGAAAGCTCGATCGGCAATCTGCTGAACACCATCAAACCAGCCTGATATAACCAGTCAAATCTCTGGTCACGCCCCCTGCAAAGGGGGCGTTTTTTTATGGTCGCGGGTATTATTTCCGTGAAACTTGCTTTTTTTGACAATGACAATAGGCTTTTGGCCTAGTACGTACCCAAAAAAGTGTGAAACATCTTTTGGGTGCAATCGGTCCAACAGGTTCCTCCCCCCTCATAAGGAATAAAGCATGCAGGAATTCCAGCAGACGATGGGTGCAGGCGCGCTCATCTCGATAGCGGTGGGCGCTGTTCTATTATTGCTTTTGCTCATCATCCGGTTTCGTGTCCATGCCTTCGTAGCGCTTATAATCGTCAGCCTCTTGACGGCGCTCGCGACCGGCATCCCGGCAGGCAATATTCTGACGACAATCACTTCCGCCTTCGGGTCAACCCTTGGCGGGGTGGCACTTCTGGTCGGTCTTGGCGCAATGCTGGGCCGGTTGCTTGAAATATCCGGTGGCGCCCAGGCGCTTGCCGACGATCTCATCCGACGGTTCGGCGAAAAGCGCGCGCCCATGGCGCTTGGCATCGCGTCGCTCATCTTCGGCTTCCCCATCTTCTTCGATGCGGGATTGGTCGTGATGCTTCCCGTGGTCTTCACCGTCGCACGGCGCCTGAAAGGAAGCTTGCTTCTCTACGGTATTCCGGTCGCAGCGGCCTTTTCGGTGATGCATGTTTTTGTGCCGCCGCATCCGGGCCCGGTGGCCGCATCCGAGCTTCTGGGTGCAGATGTGGGGCTTCTCATCCTCGTCGGGATCGTGGTCGTCATACCTGTCTGGTTCATTGCCGGGCACCTTTTTGGTGCATGGATCGGCAAGAAGATCGTACTTCCGATCCCCGATAGTTTTGATGCCGGGAAAAACGGAGAAGAAGCTGTCAATCCCCCGAGTTCCGGCTTGGTCATGTTGCTGCTTCTGCTGCCGCTGGTTCTGATCTTCATCAATACGGGGCTCGATTTTGCCCGCGCGCAAGGCTGGGTCAGTGCTGATGCAAACTGGTATCAGCTGGCGCGAATGATCGGATCGACGCCGGTTGCTCTCCTGATTTCAGTGCTGGTGGCATCCTATGTGCTTGGGCCACGGCGCGGCAGAGATGCAGCCAGCGTCGAACGCATTCTCGATTCGGCGCTCGGTCCGGTGTGTTCCATCATCCTGATTACGGGCGCAGGCGGCATGTTTGGCGGTGTTCTGCGTGCTTCCGGCATTGGTGACGCCTTGTCAAATGCGTTCGCCGATACAGGACTGCCTGTCATCGTGGCAGGCTTCCTGATCGCAACGATTTTGCGCGTAGCACAGGGGTCGGCAACGGTAGCGCTGATAACGGCTGCCGGGCTTATCCAGCCTGCCGTTCAGGCTGCCGGATATCACGGGCTTGAGACCGCCGCGGTGGTGATCGCCCTTGCTGCAGGGTCGGTCATGCTCTCCCACGTCAACGATTCCGGTTTCTGGCTCGTCGGTCGTTTCTTCAATATGGACGTCAAGACAACGCTGAAAACCTGGACGGTTCTGGAAACCCTTATCGGGCTTCTGGGCTTCGGCATGGCGTGTATTCTGTTCTGGCTCGCTTAAACTCACGATAAAACGGCATCCCGAAAGGGATGCCGTTTTATCTCCACACTAGAGCATTTCCTGTTTTAATTGAATCATTGGAAATGCTCTATCTGTTTGTTTTTAATCATGTCTTTATCCCGAAACCGGATCCCACTTTCGGGAGACATGCTCTAGCGCTGCACCTTCACGCCGAGATAGACGCTGTCGGCGGTATATTCGCGATCGGAAATCTTGCTTGTCAGGAATTCGTGACGCAGGCGCGCATCCAGCCCGACAAACCGGTTGATCCAGTAGGTTGCCCCGATCTGCGCACCGATCGTGTAATCGGTTCCGGTGCCATCCTTGTTCTGCCGGATATTCGCGTCGAGCCTGCCGTTGAGGCTCAGGTCTGAACGTATGCGGTGCGTCACATCGAGGCTGGCAAAATGCAGGAGCGACCCTGCAATGCCGGGCGTGGTCGAAGTATCGACCATTGTCTGCGCATAGAGGCTCACATCGGTTCCGCGCAGCGGTGACCAGTTGAGCGCTGCATTGATCGACGGTCCGCTGATGTCGCCAAGACGAGAATCATCGCTGTTGGCGCGCATGTAACCGGCGGCGAATTCGCCGTTCAGCTTCTCGCCCATATCCAGCATCATACCGCCGCGCAGGGCAAATTGTGATCCGCTGCGTTCATAGCCGTTGCTGTCTACCTTCTCGTCGAAGATGCGCTTGCCCAGCTCAACTTCAGTGAAGGGCTTGATTGCCGGGGACAGGCTGAAGCCGCCGCGCAGCGTAATGCTGGCATAGGTGTTGTCGCGATCCTTCTGGCTGACCGTGCCGCCGGAGGACAATTCCGCATCGCCATAAATATTGTGCTCGACCCGTCCGGTTGCGCTGCCGAAGATCAGCCCCATGTCTCGTTCGACGCCGAGGCTTCCATTGAGTGTGTGAACCAGAGGCCGTTGCAATGCGCCGACGACCCCGTTCGGGCTTGACGCGCTTTCGCGGCGCAGCCGATAGCCTGCGCCAGTGTTGACGGTCGTCTGGTCACCGAGATCGAAACGCAGTTTGCCCTGAATATCGACCTGCGGTTCGGAAACGTCTTCGCCCGAAATGGACTTGGCCCATGTGCCCGAAGCATCGAGTGTTGCCTGATGGCGCGCCCAGTCCGACTGTGCATTGAGCCGCAACGTGGTTTCGTTGAGAACGGCGCTGGAACCGCTTGCGCTGTTGTCGCCGTTGGTCGTGACACGGATACCCTGTTCCAGCGACGGTCGCAGGATGAACGAACCGGTGCGAATGCCGACCGGCGCGAACGGGTCGGTTTCCTGCGTGAAGCTTCGGCCCTGCTCGGGCGATTGCCGGAGATTTTCGCGCTGTGCCCGGCCCGTTTCGTCGCTTGCGTCGGTATCGACCGAGCCAACACGAATATTGTCGGGTCGAAGCGGCTGACGGTCCTGCGGCACGGGAACGGTCGGAGCGGTTTGTGTTGTGGTGGTCGGGTCTGCCGCTGTCGTGTTTTCAGGCGGGGTATAACTGTCGTCGGTCGTCTCGCTGGCGCCGTCATCATATCCGGGCGCGGCAAGCCCGCGATTTGCGAGCGTTTCCGGCGAGGAGGCTGAAAGCACGTCCTCGGCAACGCTTCCGCGCAGATAGGCTTCCTGAGCAAATGCAGAACCATGCCAGATTGCTATCGCCACGCCCGACAAAAACAGGCATTGCAGCCTGCGGGCAATGGGCGTCGAACCGCCAGAAGGGGTCTTGGCAAATAGCATGTCGTGTTTTCAAACCGTCGCAACGTGGTAGATGAACGGTAAAGGCACATGGTTAATTCTTGGTTGCTGCGGCTGAATTCATGGCGATGCTCGCTGCACAAATGTTTGGACAACCGACTGTGAAAAAGTTAACCCTTGCCGCCATGGAAAAGCTCGATCAGATCATCCCTCCGGCAGATGCGGAAGCGACTATTGCTTCGGCGCTGCGCACCATAAAGACCGAAAATGCGGGCCTCGCAGCGCTTGAAGAAGCGCTGAATGACGGCCTTTCCGGCCCCTTTGTCGAAGCGGTGAAGCGTATCGTCGCCTCGCGCGGACGTCTGGTCGTTACGGGCGTCGGCAAGAGCGGTCATATCGGCTCCAAGCTCGCTGCTACTTTTGCCTCGACCGGTACTTCGGCATTCTTCGTTCATTCGGCGGAAGCCAATCACGGCGATCTCGGCATGATCGACCGCGACGATGTTATTTTGGCCATCTCATGGTCGGGTGAAACGGCAGAATTGAAGGGGATCGTCAATTATTCGCAGCGCTTCCGCATTCCATTGATCGCGATTACCTCACGTGAGGATTCTGCGCTTGGTCGTGCTGCGGATGTCGTGCTGCTCTTGCCGAAAACTGCCGAGGCCTGCCCGCATGGTCTGGCGCCCACGACCTCAACCATGATGCAGCTTGCCATCGGTGATGCGCTGGCAATAGCACTTCTGGAAGCGCGCGGCTTCACCCCGAGTGACTTCAAGACATTTCATCCCGGTGGTTCGTTGGGGGCAAGTCTTATCCATATCCGCGATATCATGCATCGCGGCGAACGCCTCCCGCTGGTGGAAGTGGGCACCTCTCTGCCGGACGCGATGAAGGTTCTGGCGCAGAAGAGTTTTGGGTGTGTTGTGGTTGTCGACGGTGGTGGTGATCTGGCAGGCATCGTCACAGACGGCGATATATCGCGCAATCTGAGCCGAAACCTTGCGGCTTTGGCAGTTGACGACGTCATGACACGCAAGCCCAAGACGGTCGACCAGAACATGCTGGCGACGGCGGCACTCAACACCATCAATGAAAATCACATCGGCGCACTGATCGTCACCGAGGCCGGGCGCCCGATCGGGCTCGTGCATTTCCACGACCTGCTGCGGATCGGCGCTGCTTGATAGGGCATTGAGGCATTATGTTTTGTAGGGCAGATATATTGCCCTACTGCCTTATTCTGCCACTTCAATCTCCAGCGAGACCGGATCAAAAGCCACAACGCGGACTTCTGTTCCGGTTGGCAGATCAGGGCCTTTCACGCGCCACATCGTATCGTTGATACGGATACGCCCGCGACCATTGATGATCGGTTCGGTCAATGTCGCGCGCTGGCCGACCAGCTGCTCGCCGCGACGATTGAGTAAGGGCTCGTCGGCATCGGTGCTGCGTGAGCCAAAAAAGCGACGCCCCACCAGCACGAAAATGACGGCCAGAACCAGAAACACAACCGTCTGAAACTGCCAGCCAAACCCTGTCGTCGAAGACAAGAGAAAGGCGAGCGCACCGGTTACAAGTGCTGCAAGCCCGAACCAGATGAAGAAGAAGCCGGGTGCCGAGATTTCCAGAATGAGCAGGATCAGCCCGAAAACAAGCCAGTTCCATATGCCGAGACCGGACAGATATTCAATTATCATGGCGCCCTCTCTTCTTTTTTGAGCAGCTTTAGCGCCCTGCGGACGGAACGCTGCGCGGGCGGGAAGGGGTCGGCGGCTGCGGTGCCGGGTCTACCGGCCTGCTGCCATCACCAAAGACTTCCTTGGCAATTGCACCAATGCCGCCGAGCGAGCCGATAAGGGCACTCGCCTCAAGCGGCATCAGCACGACCTTTTGGTTCTTGGCGCTGGCAATATTGCTGAGAGCTTCCGTATATTTCTGCGCAACGAAGTAGTTAAGCGCCTGCACATTGCCGTTGGCAACGGCATCGGAAACCATGGTGGTGGCTTTCGCTTCGGCTTCCGCGAGGCGCTCGCGTGCCTCTGCCTCGCGCTTGGCCGCTTCCAGCTTGCCTTCAGCTTCGAGAATCTGTGACTGCTTCTGACCCTCGGCGCGCAAAATCTGCGCGTTGCGGTCGCCCTCGGCTTCAAGAACCTGCGCGCGCTTGTCACGCTCTGCCTTCATCTGGCGCGCCATCGAGGTGACGATATCTTCCGGCGGATTGATATCCTTGATTTCCACGCGGGTCATTTTGAGGCCCCACGGATGGGCAGCTTCGTCGACGACCCGTAACAGACGATCATTGATCGCATCGCGGTTCGACAACAGCTCGTCGAGATCCATCGAACCCATGACGGTACGGATGTTGGTCATGGTGAGATTGAGGATCGCATATTGCAGGTTCGCGACCTGATAGGCTGCCTGTGCTGCGTTCAGCACCTGATAGAAAGCCACGCCGTCAACGCCGACAATGGCGTTGTCACGGGTGATGACCTCCTGCGTCGGCACATCAAGCACCTGCTCCATCATGTTGAGGCGCGCGCCGATGCGGTCAAAAAATGGCACGATCAGATTGAGGCCGGGATTGAGGGTGCGCGTATAGCGTCCGAACCGCTCGACTGTGTAGTTGAACCCCTGCGGCACGGTCTTGATACCGGCAAACAGCGTTGCCAGAACCAGTGCGGCCAGAATGAGCAGCGTGATATCGAAACCGGTCATTGATTGTTTCCCTTTTAAGGCATTAAGGCAGTAGGGCAATATGACAATAGATGCTTTAGCGCGGCAAACATACTGCCCTAATCGCCTATTGCCTTACACCCATCCCTGCAATTCGCGGCGCACCAGTGTCTCGATGACCTTCATGCCGTCTTCGCTGTCGTTGAGACACGGAATATGGCTGAAACTCTCGCCGCCGTTTTCCAGAAATTCTTCAGCAGCCTCATTGCCGATCTCGTCCACTGTTTCCAGACAGTCGGCCACGAAACCCGGATTGAGAACGGCCATCGACTTGACCCCGTGCTTGGCCAGTTCTTCCACCGTTTCGTCGGTATAAGGCTGGAGCCATTCTTCCGGGCCGAAGCGCGACTGGAATGTGGAGCGAAACTGGCTGTCATCAAGGCCCAGCCGGGCCTGCAGCAAGCGCGATGTTTCAAGACATTGCTGGCGGTAGGGGTCGCCCTTGTCCGAATAGCTTTTCGGAATGCCATGATAGGATGCGAGGACCACTTCCGGCTTGAAGGAAAGTGTTTCCAGATGCTTCTCGATGGAGCGGGCCAGTGCTTCGATGTAAACGGGTTCCGTCTCGTAAGACGGGACGATGCGCACCGCTGGCTGGAAGCGCTTTTTCATGAGCGCTTCGAAGAACTTGTCGTTCACCGTCGCTGTCGTCGTTGCCGAATATTGCGGATAGAGGGGGAACATGACGATCCGCTCGCAACCTTGCTGCAGCAGGCGGTCGGTCACGCTTTCAATGGAGGGCTGGCCATAGCGCATTGCCCAGTCCACGACCACATTCGGATAGTCGGCAAGCGCCGTGGCAAGCTTCTCGCCCTGCGCGCGCGTATAGGTCCGCAGCGGAGATTCGTTTTTCTCGCGGTTCCAGATGCGGTCGTAAAGCTTGCCGGAACGCTTCGGGCGAGTGTTGAGAACGATGCCGTAAAGGATCGGATACCAGATAAGACGCGGCCATTCGATGACGCGGCGATCCGAGAGAAACTCGGCCAGATAGCGGCGCATCGGGCCGTAACTCGTGCCATCCGGTGTGCCGAGATTGACCAGCAGAACACCGACCTTGGGCAGTTTTGCCTGCACCTCAGTTTTGGTTGTCTGGCTGGGCTTCTCCTGCACTTTATCCATCTCACTCATCTTCCGACTCCTGTTCAGCCGGAAAACTAGAGAAAAAAAGACAAATTACAATCCTGACAATTGCCGCTGGCGCAATTCTATCGGCGCGAATGTTTTTCGCGCCGTAAATATTTGAAACTTACGCAAGATATCGGGTGCTTATGCTGCCGCGCGCCGTGTCAGGGAGAAGCGCGAACCCGACGACGACGTGCAGTTGAGCTGCGTCGGAGAAACAAGTGCGCAGTTCACTTTTGACGATGTGCCGCGCACGATGGAACGCATGTCGATCTCGACAAGCTGCGGCGACTGGTAACGGTAGTTGCCTTCGGCAAGCTTTTCGTTTGTGTCAGTGGAGCGGGTCTCGAAAATGCCGCCGTTGAACGACGAGACGATGCCGTTTGGATCGACCCAGCTGCCTTCGATGCCGGCAGGGGCGCGGGATACGGTCGGGACATTGCCGCCGACCGGGCCAGTCGTTTCACACGCGGCCAACGCCAGCGACATGACTGCAAGAGGGGCAATGATGCGGAAGCGTTTCATATCCATGCTCTCCATTAAAGCATTTTCGGGCCAGAACTGCGAAATGGCTGGCGTCTGAAATGCGTAAAACCAAGTATTTAGAGCGGCTTCAACGATTCCGTGCCGATTGGAACCGCTCGGGGATGGTTAGTTTGATGTATTGAAACTTGCACGAAAACAAGCCCTCATTGTGAGGAATGGGCCTCCGTTTGTCGATTTGTTGACAATGATGCAAGATCGCCGCGCAGAGTGGAAGGCTGTGCCCGATCTTTCCGTTTCGCTGTCACGACCCGAAAATCAGCATTGCCGATATAAACATCATGACGGCGACGATCACCGACGACGCTGAAAGTGCGCGACGAAGATAGTGCTTGAGCGCAGTATTGTTCTTGAACGAGACCATGGAGGCAATGGATTTCGTTAACTGGTAGAGAGCGAGATAGAGGACAATCGAGATTAGCCCGATCGTCCATCCAAACTGCACCGTCTGGCTGGGATGCCCCGGCACACCTAGAATCCAGGGCAAGACCAGAAGTCCGCAGATCAGAGCCATCAGATCAGGAAACCGGCTTACAGCCAGCTTTATCGTATTGCGGGCAAATATCGATAAACGCACATATTCCTCATGGAATGGCCCGGTCGAAGCCGGGCCAGCTTGATTAGCGAACCAGAATATTCCGGAATTGCCACGGATCCTTGGTATCGAGGTCTTCCTTGAACAGATGGCCGCGACCTTCCAGCGGTGTCCAGTCAGTGTAATAGCCGTTCAACGGACCCAGATATTGCATCTGGACTTCAAGGCAACGGCGGTAATCCATCTCGTCGGTCTCGACGATGCCGCTGCGCGGATTTTCCAGCGCCCAGACCATGCCCGCCAGAACGGCTGAGGAAACCTGCAGGCCAGTCGCGTTCTGATAAGGCGCAAGTTTGCGCGCTTCCTCTACGGTCAACTGCGAGCCGTACCAATAGGCATTCTTGTCGTGGCCATAGAGCAGCACGCCAAGTTCATCGCTGCCGTCCAGAATTTCATGCTCTTCCAGAACGTGCTGCACGGGTTGCGCCTTGCCGCTCGCGCCGAACATTTCGTCAAGGGCCAGAATGGCGTCATTGCTCGGGTGATAGGCGTAGTGACAGGTCAGGCGGAAATCAAGCTTGCCCTTCTTGTCGCGCAGCGTGAAAAAATCGGCGATGGAGATCGCTTCATTGTGGGTGACGAGCAAGCCATATTGCGCGCCGAGCGTCGGACACCAGGTACGAATACGGGTATTGCCGCCCGGCTGTTCAAGGAAAATTGCGGCCTTGTTGCCCTTCTTCTGCTTGCGGGCATTCTTGGGCATCCATTTTTCATGGCTGCCCCAGCCAAGCTCTGCCGGTTGCAGGCCTTCGGCGATGAACCCTTCGACGGACCATGTATTCCAGAATGTGTTGAAAGGTTTCGGCTCTTTTGCGCGTTGAGTATCGCGTTCGGCGATGTGGATACCCCTGACGCCGGCTTTTTTCATCAGTTTCGCCCAGCCGTGGCGATCATCCGCTGCCGGTTCGGTGAAATCGAGCTTCAGTTCAGTCGCAAGATCGACGAGCGCTTTCTTGACGAACCACGAGACCATGCCCGGATTGGCGCCGCAGCAGGAAACCGCGGTCGTGCCACCGGGATTCTTGCGCTTTTCAGCGCGCACCGTTTCGCGCAGCGCATAATTGGTGCGCGAGGCATTGTCAGCTTCTTCATCGAAATAGAAGCCGAGCCAGGGTTCCACCACGGTGTCGATATAAAGCGCGCCATGCTCTCGGGCGTAACGCATCAGATCGAGTGATCCGGTATCGACCGAAAGATTGACGATGAAAGGCTGGCCTTCCGTTTCTTTCAAGAGAGGTCCAAGAACCTTCTTGTAATTGTCCTTGGTGATTGCTTCCTTGATGAAGCGGATGCCCTTGTCATCGAGGATTTTGCGATTGGCTTCGCTCGGATCGATAACGACCATGCGCGACTTGTCGAATTTGAAATGACGTTCAATCAGCGGCAGGGTACCGCGCCCGATCGACCCAAAGCCGATCATGATGACGGGGCCGGTTATCTCGCCATAGACTTGCCATTTCGCTTTCGCCATTTTCTTCCTCTGAGGTGCCGCAGAATTGCGGTGTTGGGTTATCCTTAGCCCGATTTAGCTTATGCGCGGGAACGATAACACAACTTCATAGAAAGAAAGAAACGTCACAAGCCTATGACATCAATACATGTTTAATGCGGATTGGCTTTTTAAGCCTCGATCAGCTGTGCCCGGATCATGCCGCGCAGCGAATTGCCGACGAGAATGTTGCGCGCATTTTTGAGCGTTTCGACGGTAACGATACCCTCTTCGACAACATTGTTGTTCAGCAATTCACGGCGCAGAACCCCGTCGAGGAGGCCGCATGACAGGGCGGGCGTCGTGCAGGTCGTGCCGCCTACATCGAGAAATATCGACGTAATGGTTCCCTCACAGACTTCGCCGCGATCATTGAGCAGGATGACTTCGTCGATCTCTGCCGTTGAATACTCTTCGCGTGCTGCGATATAGGCCTGCCGTCGCGTCGTCTTGTGGCGCAACAGAGTATCATTGTGATCAAGGTGCGTGCGGGCAATCGCGATTCGCCAGATCGTCTGGCAGGAGAGTGGTTCAAAAGGCATGGTCGAGACAGTGGTCACGCCATCGGGCGCAAGTGTCAGCCGCACCTTCAGGGCCTGCTCACCGGTTCCGCTTTCTGAAACCTTCTGCCGGACAGCTTCCATATTGCAGGAAAAACCGAGTTCACGGGCGGAATTTTCGAGACGCGCCATATGCAAATCGAAGCGTAAAACGCCCGAGAGCGGCTCCCAGCGCATGGTTTCGATCAGCTGATAATCCGGCTCCATGATCACAGCCTGCGCCCCGTGTGGCTCGACAGTGCCGCGAACCGTGCTTTCAGAAGACATTCCTCGTACTCCGCTTGCGCCGTGGAATCGAAGACCACGCCACCCCCGACGTTGAAGATCGCACGATTTTCATCGAGAAGCGAGATCGTGCGAATGGCAACGTTGAAACGCATCCGCCCGCTTGGCTCGATCCAGCCGAGCGAGCCGCAATAAACGTCGCGCGGCCCGGCCTCCAGTTTACGCAGGATTTCCATGGCGCTGATCTTTGGTGCGCCGGTGATCGAGCCGCACGGGAAAAGGGCTGCAAAGAGCGTGCGCAGCGGCAGGTTTTCTTTCAGTCTGGCCCGCACGCGGCTGATCATCTGGTGGACGGTGGGATAGGTTTCGATGCGGAAGAGTTCCGGCACGTCGAGCGATCCCACTTCGCTGACAAGCGAAATATCGTTGCGAAGCAGATCAACGATCATACGGTTTTCGGCCTGATTCTTCGGATCGTTCAGCAGAAACTGGCGGTTCTGCTTGTCTTCTTCAGGCGTGGCACCGCGGGGCATGGTGCCTTTCATCGGATGGGTTTCAATCCACCCGTCGCCGTCGACTTCAAAGAAAAGTTCCGGCGAGCGCGACAGGACAACCGGTCCACCAAGATCGCAATAGGTCGCGTAGCGAACCGGCTGACGTTTTGCGAGCATGTTGAACAGGATCAGCGGATCGCCGCCCCATTCCGCATGGATCGGAAATGTGAGGTTGCCCTGATAGCAATCGCCTTCGCGCAAGTGCTGATGCAAGCGTTCGAAGCGGGGCGCATAGTCGTCAAACGACCATTGCGCGACCGGATCGCGCAGAAAGGTGGCATTGTCTTCGCCGCGGCCGTGCATAGACTGGTCGGAAGGGCCATCGAACACCCCGAAGCAGAGAAGCGGGGCATTGCGTCCCTCTGGCAGCAACGGCTTCAGCTTGGGTTCGAGAAGATAGCCGGCTTCATAGGATAGATAACCCGCAAGCCATTTTCCGGCATTATGGGCCGCCTGCATCGCATCCCATGCGGGTTCAAATTCATCAGGTGTGTCGGCGCGAATGATCGATGAGGGGGCCGTGAAAAGCACATCGCGGCCCGCCTTGTCATCCCGGAACAGGATAAGCGGCTTATTGCTTTGGTGAGTCACGCAAGTGCTCAGTCTTCCATGGCTTCAAGCTCGTCGATGATGCCTTCGATCACTGACAGGCCCTTGCTCCAGAAATCCGGATCGCTTGCATCCAGACCGAACGGCGCAAGCAATTCCTTGTGGTGCTTGGTGCCGCCAGCCTTCAGCATGTCGAAATATTTCTGCTGGAAGCCCTTTTCCGAGTTCTGGTAGACCGCATAAAGCGAGTTCACCAGACAATCGCCGAAAGCATAGGCATAGACATAGAACGGTGAATGGATGAAGTGGGGGATATAGGTCCAGAAGGTCTCGTAACCCGGATTGAGATTGACGGCATCGCCAAGGCTTTCGCGCTGCACATCCATCCAGATTTCGCCGATGCGTTCTGCGGTCAGTTCGCCTTCGCGGCGCTCGGTGTGGACGCGACGTTCGAACTGGTAGAAGGCTATCTGGCGCACGACCGTATTGATCATGTCTTCAGCCTTCTGGGCCAGCATGGCCTTGCGTTCGCGCTTGTCCTTCGTCCGCTCCAAAAGCGAGCGGAAGGTCAGCATTTCGCCGAAGACCGAGGCGGTTTCGGCGAGCGTCAGCGGGGTTGAGGCCATCAGCGCGCCCTGACCGCCAGCCAGAATCTGATGCACGCCGTGACCAAGCTCATGGGCAAGCGTCATCACATCGCGCGGCTTGCCCATATAGTTGAGCAGCACATAAGGATGCGCAGACGGCACGGTCGGATGCGCGAAAGCGCCCGGCGCCTTGCCGGGGCGCACCGGCGCGTCAATCCAGTTCTTGTCGAAGAAATCCTTGGCGATTGCGGCCATTTCCGGCGCGAAATTGCCATAGGCGGACAGCACCGTTTCACGCGCTTCATCCCACGAGATAAGCGCCTGCGGCGTTTCCGGCAGCGGCGCGTTGCGATCCCAGTTTTCAAGCTTTTCGAGGCCGAGCCATTTGGCTTTCAGGGCATAATAACGGTGCGAAAGGCGTGGATAGGCGTCTTCCACCGCCTTGGCCAGCGCGTCCACCACTTCCCGCTCGACGCGGTTGGCAAGGTGGCGGCTGTCGGCAATATCCTGAAAACCGCGCCAGCGATCGGAGATTTCCTTGTCCTTGGCGAGCGTGTTGGTGATCAGCGTGAATGTGCGCAGATTGGCGGCAAAAGTCTTTGCCAGTGCATCGGAGGCTTTTTTACGCACGGCCCCATCGGCGTCCTGAAGCATGTTCAGCGTCGGCTCGATGCTGAGTTCCTTGCCATCGATTTCAAAGCGAAGCCCTGACATCGTTTCATCGAACAGCCGGTTCCAGGCGCTGTAGCCGGTAATCGACTTTTCATGGAAGAGCTGCTCCAGCTTGTCATCAAGCTGGTACGGCTTGTCCATACGCAGATCGGTCAGCCATGGGCGGTAATGGCCAATGGCCGCATTGTCGCTCATCGCCTTTTCGAGAACTGCATCCTCGATGCGGTTCAGTTCAAGGCCGAAGAAAATGAGATGGGTGCTGGCGTCGGTCAGCTTCTGCTGTACGTCGCCGAAAAGCTTCATGCGCTTCGGGTCGGACGTGTCACCATAATAGTAGAGGCCCGCGAAGGAGCCGATACGGCCCATCAGCTCATCGAGAGCCTCGAATTCCCTGATTGCATCGACAAAATTGCCGCCATTGGTCTTGGCTGCTTCGTCGCCGAGCTTGCCTTTCCAGCGTTCCTCGAAGGCTGCAGCGTCCTTCATCGCCTTTTCGATATCGTTTTTCAGTTCTGCGCTGTCCGCAGACGGATAAAGATCGCCCAGATTCCATTCCGGCAGGTTGCCGAGGTCAGTCGTTTCGGCAGCAACCGCATCACTGGCCGGTGCGTGCAAAACCTTGTTGAAGGAAACGGATTCTGAAAAGCGGGTCATGAACATTCTCCAAGAGCATTTCCAGAAAAAGTGCGAAACGGTTTTTCGTCGGATAATGCGTACAAACAAAGAGATAGAGCGGTTCCACGATTCCGCGTTAACCGGAACCGCTCTACTAGGCCTCTTCTCGCATGTCTTGCCAGGATCGCCAAGAGGTGGGAAAAGCGCCTCGAAATTTTGTGATGGCCTGTCCCGTGGTAGATTGCAGAAAAGCAAATACCTGAATCAGGAAGTGG
This sequence comes from Brucella anthropi ATCC 49188, assembly GCF_000017405.1. Lineage (NCBI taxonomy): Bacteria > Pseudomonadati > Pseudomonadota > Alphaproteobacteria > Hyphomicrobiales > Brucellaceae > Brucella > Brucella anthropi. Next base: position 1,688,042 of record NC_009668.1, on the reverse strand, counting down.
ATTCAGGATACAATTTTTGTGAATGGGACGCTTAGGTACATTTAGTACCTTGCATTCGACGAAGGCTTGCCTCCAAATAACGCGCCTGGAATATGAGACATTTAAACTGTTTAAGTATTTTGGGCGTGGGAACTCCATAGGTTGATGATAGCTGTTAATGGCCACGCGCATACTCATAGCGGATGACGATCCGATTCATCGGCGCAATCTTGAAGCGATAGTCATGCGCATGGGCTATCGGACCATTCTTGCTGACGGTGGAGCAAGCGCACTCGGTTTCGTAAGCCAGCGTAAGGACATCGTCCTGATGCTGCTTGATCTATCGATGCCGGACATGGATGGCCTGACCGTTTTGCGCCGGATGCGCGAAGCTGGAAATAATGTTCCCGTTATTGTTCTCGTTCAGAATGATGATCTCCAGCCGGTTCTGCAGGCAATGAAAATGGGCGCGGTCGATTTTGTGACCAAGCCGGTCGCCTTCGAGCGTGTGCAGGTTTCGGTTTCCAATGTTCTGAAGATCGATGCGCTGACGCAGGAAATCCGCCGCGCCCGCTCATCCCTGAAAGCTCATCTGACACTTTCCGACATGGCGATCAAAAGCCCGGAAATGGAGCGGGTCAGCATTCTGGCACGTAGGGCCTCGGCGCTGGATGCACCGCTTCTGATCGAAGGAGAGCCCGGCAGCGGCAAGGAAACACTGGCGCGCGCTATTTGCAGCGGCGGTGCCCGCTGGCGTGGCCCTTTCGTGACCGTTGATTGCCGCACCTTGACCGTCGACAATGCCGACGAAGTTTTCTTCGGCGTTTCGACTGCACGGCGCGACCGCCGCGAGGATGATGTCATCCGCAGCCTCGGAAAACTCGTGGAAGCCGATGGTGGGACGCTCTTTCTGGATGAGGTGGGTGCGCTGCCACGCCACACGCAAATCAAGCTTTTTGCCGCCATGCAGTCCGGCCAGTTTGAGGCCGGCGGCGGAGGCGAGCGCACGTTGTCCAACGCCCGCATCATGGCATCGAACAGCCGCCCTCTGGCGGATCTCGTCGATATGGGGCGTTTCCATGCAGGGCTTTACCATCTGCTCGGCTCCTTTGCCGTCGCTATGCCGCCGCTGCGCAACCGTCTGGAAGATATTCCGATCCTGCTGCATCAGTTCATGATGCGCTATGTCAGTGAAGAACGGATGGGGCATATCACCGGCATCACCACCCATGCGCTGGAAAAGCTGAAGACCTATCATTGGCCCGGCAATGTGCGGGAGCTGAAAAATGCCGTTTATCGTGCCGTCCTTCTCTGCGAGACTGGCGAACTGACGGCAGCTGATTTCGCACAGATCGGTGCGGGGGCAGAGGCTGCAAGGGCAGTGCAGCAATCGGTTCGGTTCAACCTTGTCGATCACGATCCGACGGTGAGTGGTCAGTCGGGCTTGTTCAGCGGGATCGATGGGGCAGGCGAGGTACGCACGCTTGCCGCAGCCGAAGAAGAAATGATCCGGTTCGCGATTGCTCATTATGACGGGCAAATCAGTGAAGTTGCTCGTCGTTTGGGCATTGGAAGAACCACACTTTACCGGAAGCTGAAGGAATATGGCATCGATGTGACGTCGATTTCCGGCAAGGGACCGGGTGCCGATGAGGAGGGGGAAACGACCCCTTTCAACCGTGCTGCCAGTTGATTAAACTCTGCGTAACCAATTGAATTTTAGTCGTTTATAATAGATTGGCTGTCACGCCTGGCAGGTACTGTTGCCGATTAAAGACTGTTAATAATTTTTTAACCATGACAAAAATAGATGCGCGTGTGTGGCTTTTTTGCCATGGTGTTTCCTCATTTGTTGTTCACTAAGCGTCCATTAACCATTAAATCCGACAATCGGAGCTCGAGCGGAACTGGGACGCAGGCTTTTTGTGGCACCACAAAGAAAGTCCCGAGGGATGCCTGGAGAATGCTTCTGGGGCGGAAAAACGGTAAGGCGATACGATTCGATGAACAGCATATCGACCATTAAAGCGCGCTTTGCGAAGGTTTGGACCGGGATGAAGGCATCTATGTCCGTTCCGTCTGCCCTTGCCGCTGCTGCGGTTCTCATGGCGCTGTCTCCTTCGCAGGCTTCGGCTGAAACCCGCTCTCTCAAGCTTTATTACGTTCACACCGGTGAAAAAGCGGAAATCGTCTTCAAGAGAAACGGTCGCTTTGACGCCCAGGGTTTGAAGAAGCTGAACGTTTTCCTGCGAGACTGGCGCCGCAACGAGCCGACCAAGATGGACCCGCGCCTGTTCGATCTGGTCTGGCAGGTCTATCGCTCCACTGGATCGAGCCAGTATATCACCGTCGTTTCCGCTTATCGTTCACCGGCCACCAATGCCATGCTGCGCTCGCGTTCCGCGAAGACCGGCGTTGCCAAGAAGAGCCAGCATATGCTCGGCCGAGCGATGGACTTCTATATTCCTGGCGTACCTCTGGCAAAATTGCGCGGCATCGGCATGCGCTATCAGATCGGTGGCGTCGGTTATTATCCGCGTTCCGGCTCGCCATTCGTCCACATGGATGTTGGCAATGTTCGCTCCTGGCCGCGCATGAGCCGCCGCGAACTGCTCGCACTCTTCCCGGATGGCAAGACCGCTCACCTTCCCGCAGACGGCAAGCCGTTGCCGGGCTATGAGCAGGCATTGGCCATGATCGAGAAGCGCAAGGCCGGTGGCGGCGAGATCTTGATGGCCAGCAATTCCGCGCCGCGTCGCAGCAAGAGCCTGTTCGGTGCGCTGTTTGGCGGCGGTGCCGACGAAGAAGAAGACACTGGTGATGTGAGCGCCCCGCCGGCCACGGCACGGCCAGCTCGTGCAGCGCCTGCGCGTCAGACTCCGGCAGCGGTTCCGGAAGAGCCGGTCCAGCAGCCGCGTGAAACTATGGTTGCTGCTCTGCCTGCCCGCGATGCTCCGCTTCCGGTACAGGCACCGCGTCCGGAAACGGGCCTTGATGCACAGGCACAGGCCGCAGCCGAAGTCCCGGTCGCCGCACTAAACGTTCCTATCCCGGCTCGCAAACCCGCAATGGCGCCACAGGATGCCGTTGCACTCGCCGCAGCCGAACCTGCCGCCGATGCGGCAGCTGCCGCCCGTGCCGCCGTGGATGCGAATACGGTTCAGGTTGCCGATGCTGGCACGCCTTCGCCGCTGATGAATGGTTTTGTGCCAATCCCGTCGGCTCGCCCGCAGCTTGAAACGGATAATATGCAGCTTGCAGCTGCAGTGGTGCCGTCAGCGCGTCCGACGCGTCCGGGTGAAAACACTGCCACAAACGGTCAGGATGCGATTGCCGCGCTGGTCAATAGCCAGCAGGCCGAACCGACGCAGCTTGCCGATGCAGGCAATGCGGCTGTGCCGCAGCCGGGCGAAACGGCAGCGTTCCCGCTGCCGAAGGAAGCGCCGCGTGCCAACACGCAGCTTGCCCTGCTTTCCAAGAGGGATGAGATCGGCGAACTGATCGCACCGCCTTCTGACGATTATTACGACAGCAAGCCGGTTGCAGACGCTGCGCCAAAACAGGCTCCAGCAGCTGTGCAGACAGCGTCGGTTGCCCGCACGGCACCGGCAAAGCCGACAGCCACTGCTTCTGCGGCAGTCCATAAACAGGTCGCAGCGATTGGCAAGGCAGCAGAAACTGGTGTTCGTACCACCGCGAAGGGCGGGCGTTATGTAGCCAAGGCCCAGTCCAAACCGCGTGCAGTTGTCCAGCCTGCGGTAATGCCAACTTCGGAAGTCGCCATGTCGACGGAATCGGTGTCGAGCACCATACCGGTGACCAATCCGGTTCTCCGCAACGATGCGATGCGCTCCGCACCGGCCATGGTCTACACGGCAGGTTTCCAGCGTGGCAATCTGCCGACCGAACGCGCCAACCAGTTCAGCGGCAATGCCGTTACCTTCCTGACGGTGGCCAAGTTCACGGAAACCAACTGATCGCCATCCAAACGATGACAAACCAAAAGAAAAGGGGCCTTCGAGGCCCCTTTTTACATGCCATATGAGCTTACTCAGCTTTTCAGATCAGCTGCTTCACTTGCAAGGTCGGTGATTGCATCCCAGTCGCCAGCCTCGACGAGTTCTTTCGGTGCAACCCAGGAGCCGCCGACGCAGACGACGTTCGGCAGCGACAGGTAATTCCTGGCGTTTGCAAGGCTGATGCCGCCTGTCGGGCAGAAGAAGGTTCCGGCCAGCGGAGAGGACAGCGCCTTCAGGAACGATGCGCCGCCAGCCTGTTCAGCGGGGAAGAATTTCAGATGGGTATAGCCCTCTTCGCGGAGCGCCAGCATTTCGCTCGGTGTAATGGCGGCGGGCAGAAGTGGCACGTCGCTGTCATTGGCGGCAGCGACGATGTATTTCGTTGCGCCGGGGCTGACGATGAAGCGCGAACCAGCCTTCGCTGCATCCTCATATTGTTTGGCATTGAGGATCGTCCCGGCACCGACGATTGCTTCCGGCACTTCCGATGCGACCGCGCGGATGGCATCGAGTGCCGCAGCCGTGCGCAGGGTGATTTCGATGGCGGGCAATCCGCCTTTGGCAAGCGCGCGTGCCAGCGGAACAGCATGTTCCACCTTGTCGATCAACAGAACCGGAATGACCGGCTGGCCTGTCATGATGGGGACGAGAAGATCGGTTTTCTGGGACATCGGCTTGCTCGGCTGTTTGAGTGGATAAATCGATTTAAATCTCCTTCGTCGGTTTGTCCACCATTGAAGAAGGCTTGATCACGCGGCTCTTTTAAAGTTCTCAAGCCGCTTTTGCCAGCGCTGATAGGCTTCGGCCATGCGTTTGTCATATTCGTTGCGGGCGAAAGCCGGACCGTTATAGCGTCGGGCGAACTCGCGCCAGTTACGGGCCTTCAGCACGTCGAGAAGCTCTGCCTTTTCGATGAAGCGCAGCATCAGCCGCGCCTGCCCGGCAATCGATCCGCGTGCTTCCGCCACAAGTTCATCGACGGTGGCATAACCAAGCCATTCCCAATGCGCACCCATAACCTGCCCCAGCCCCCAGGAGGTGGATTCAAGCGCTGCCTTTTTGCTCAAGCCCATCGCACGTTCAAGCAGAAGCCAGCGCGCAGCTTGCGATTTCGGATTGCGTATCTGGCCTGCGACCGGTGCGGACAGGCTGTTGCTCCTCGCGTAGTCACGCACACGACCGGACAGCCTGCGGTCGAAATAATGGCCCTCGAACCGGATGGCCGGTTCTTTGCCTCCGCTGATATCGAATAGCGCCTTCCCGCCGCTTTCCACTTCCGCAATTGCCAGCAAAGCCGCCGGGTTAATCTCCGTCTCATCTGCCATTGTCGTCAGGGCTGCAATTGTCTGGCTGTCGAACATATCTCTCTCCTCGAAAAGTGGTCTTCGAGGCGGATTTTGGGGCGTCTTGGTCGCATGAGGATAAAGTTGACTTGAATTCGCCGTTTGTGGGGATTAGTTGCGGGATAGTTTTCAAAGAAGATAGAACCGATGAGCAATTTGCCTTTCACCGTTGCCGCCCTTTATTGCTTTGCGCCGCTCCCGCAATATGAAAGCCTGCGCGAGCCGCTTGCCAAGCTTTGCTGTTCGAATGGCATCAAGGGAACGCTGCTTCTGGCGGCGGAAGGCATCAATGGGACGGTTGCAGGCACACCCCAGGCAATTGAAAAGCTGGTGCAGCACATCACGGCTATCCCCGGTCTGGCTGACCCGGAGCTCAAATATTCCCATGCGACCGAAATGCCGTTCCATCGCATGAAGGTGCGGCTGAAGCGTGAGATCGTCACCATGGGTGTCGATGGTATCGATCCGCTGAAAAGCGTCGGCACCTATATCGCGCCGCAGGACTGGAACGCACTCATCGCCGATGAGAACACCGTCGTGGTCGATACGCGCAACGATTATGAATATGCCATCGGCACATTCGAAGGGGCGCTCGATCCGCAGACCAAGACTTTTCGCGAGTTCCCCGAATGGGTCGAGCAGAACCGCGACAAGCTGGAAGGCAAGAAGATCGCCATGTTCTGCACAGGCGGTATTCGCTGCGAAAAGGCAACGGCCTTCGTCAAGGGGCTGGGCTTCGACGATGTCTTTCATCTAAAGGGCGGTATCCTGAAATATCTTGAGGAAGTTCCGCGTGAAGACAGCATGTGGAACGGCGAGTGCTTCGTGTTCGACGAGCGCGTGGCCGTGGGCCATGGCCTTGCTGAAAGTGATGTCGAGTTGTGCCGCGCTTGCCGCCGTCCGATTTCGCCGGAGGACAAGCTTTCACAGTTTTTCGAGGAAGGCGTTTCCTGTGCCGGTTGCTATGACGAGCGCACGCCGGAAGATCGCGCCCGCTACGCAGAACGCCAGAAGCAGGTGAAGCTCGCCGAAATGCGCGGGGCGCACAAACATATCGGCAGCTGACGCCATTTTGCGGCAATGATCTATTGCCGCATGCATCCCCACAGGGCTGGTCAAACAGATTTCATCCCATTATGGTGGCTCTGGTTCCGGAACGATCTGAATTCGTTACGGAATTTGGGCGGCTTTTGCATGGACGCCCGTGCATCAAGGGTTTGACGGCATCCGGGTCGCGTTTGCCTCCATCACACCCATCATCGCAAGTCGGGGCATAGGAAATCTCCAATGCTCATACAGAAACAGCGCCGGTTTTCCGGCGGATGATGGTTTGCCTGTCGTCGCAGGCAATATGGAGGATACTCATGAAGAAACTGATCGCCGCATTTCTCATCACCGTTGCTGCGGGTGCCGCCTCGGTTGCCCATGCTGCCGAGAAGGTGACTGTTTTCGCTGCCGCCAGCATGAAAGACGTTATCGAAGAAGCAGCCAAACAGATGAAGGCCAAGGACGGTACCGAAGTGGTCGCGTCGTTTGCATCTTCGTCGGTTCTGGCCAAGCAGATCGAGCAGGGCGCTCCGGCGCAGATTTTTATTTCCGCCGATCTCGACTGGATGGATTATGTCGAAAAGGCCGATGCCATCGACAAGGCTTCACGCAAGGTGATCGCCGGCAATGCGCTGGTGATTGCAACGCAGAAAGACACGCCGAAGGGTGACGCCAAGGAGCTTTTGAGCGCCGGTCGTTTTGCCATGGGTGATCCGTCAAATGTCCCGGCGGGCAAATACGGCAAGGCAGCGCTTGAAAAGCTCAACATTTGGAAAGACGTCGAGAAGAATGGCGTATTTGCCGAGAATGTTCGCGTTGCGCTGCAATATGTCAGCCGCGCGGAAGTGAAGGCGGCCATCGTCTACGCGTCGGACCGTGCCGCGGCACCGGAACTGGTCGAAGCCTATCGCTTCCCTGCTAGCAGCCACGCCCCGATCCTTTACCCGGCGGCACTTGTTGCGAAGAACGAAACCGATGCCGCCAAGGCTTTCTTGGCTTTCCTTGAAAGCGATGCCGGTCAGGCGATCATCAAGGACAAGGGCTTCGTGGGAGCTGCGGAGGCTGCTGAATAATGATGGCCAAAGATGATTGAGAGTAATGTCTGGCAGATTGTGTCTCTGTCGCTCCGGGTTGCCGGAATAGCCATCATTGTTGCGCTGCCAGTTGCCTTTATCGTCGCCTGGATTCTTGCCCGGTTCAATTTTCCGGGCAAGTCTCTGGCGCAGGCTATCGTCACCATGCCGCTGGTCCTGCCGCCGGTGGTGACGGGCTATCTGCTTTTGATCCTGTTTGGCGCGCGGGGTGCTCTGGGAGCGCCTTTGCAGGAATTGTTCGGTCTTTCCTTTGCCTTTCGCTGGACGGGCGCCGCCCTTGCCGCCGGTGTCATGGCGTTTCCGTTGCTCGTCCGGCCGATCCGGCTTTCGATAGAGGGGCTGGATCGCGGACTTGAGGAAGCGGCGCGCACGCTTGGCGCCAGCCGCTTCACGGCTTTCTTCACGGTCATTCTGCCGCCCTTGCTACCCGGTGTGCTTGCAGGCGCAGTGCTTGGTTTTGCCAAGGCGCTGGGTGAATTCGGTGCTACGATCACATTCGTATCCAACATTCCCGGCGAAACGCAGACCCTTTCGCTTGCCATCTATGCCCTGATGCAGACGCCAACGGGTGATGCCGAAGCATTCCGTCTGATTGCCATATCTGCAGCTATCTCAATTGCCGCCGTGGTCCTTTCCGAGTGGTTGCAGCGCAGGCTTGCGGGAGCGACAAAATGAGCGGGCTTGCTGTCTCGATCAAAGGGCGCAATGGCAGGTTTCCTGTCGAGGCCGATTTCGCCGCCGACTGGGGCGTGACTGCATTGTTTGGCCATTCGGGCGCCGGCAAGACGACGCTTCTGAAAATGATTGCCGGAACACTCCGTCCGGAGAGCGGACGCATTGCCGTGGGTGACTTCACGCTGTTCGATGCCGAAAAGGGCGTAAATCTACCACCGGAAAAGCGCCGCATCGGCTATGTGTTTCAGGAAGCGCGGTTGTTTCCGCATATGAGCGTGAAGCGGAACCTGACTTATGCGCGTTGGGCCGGGCACAGGCAGGCGACACGGAGCTTTGACGAGGTGGTGGCGCTGCTCGGCATTGATGATCTTCTCGACAGGCGGCCATCGACGCTTTCCGGCGGCGAACGCCAGCGTGTCGCTATCGGTCGCGCGCTGTTGTCTGATCCCGCACTTCTTTTGCTGGACGAGCCGCTTTCTTCACTCGACCATGCGCGCCGGCAGGAAATTCTGCCCTTTATCGAGCGTCTTCGCGATGAAAGCCATGTGCCGATTGTCTATGTGAGCCATGAAATCGATGAGGTTGCGCGGCTTGCCGACGAAATCGTGCTTCTTTCCGCTGGCCGGGTGACGGCAAGTGGTGCGGCGGCGGATGTGTTTCCGCTGATCGACGCCGAGGGCGAGGGCGGCGGCGTGTTGCTGGAAGGGATGGTTTCGTCTTATGACGAGCGCTACAAATTGGCGGAAATCGATCTCGGCGGCGCGTCGTTCCAGCTCAGCGATGCGGGGCTGGAACAGAATATGCGTGTGCGGCTGCGCGTGCGTGCGCGCGACGTCTCCATCGCACGTAAGGTGCCGGAAGCGATCAGCATCCGCAATGTGCTGCCGGTGACCGTCACTGCCGTTACGGCGGATGATGGCCCGAATGCCTATGTTTCGCTGGACTTTCAGGGACGTCGTCTTGGTGCGCGGCTGACGCGGCGTTCTGTAGATGAACTGGCCCTTCAAACAGGTGACCATGTGGTTGCGCTGGTGAAGGCGGTTTCCGTTGATCGGGCGGCTATTCGGGAAAAATGACGCGGGGACAATAATCCGGTTTTCGCCCCGCTTGTTTTATGCTCCTGTCTCGGCCGAATGGGAGAATAGGCATGACTGATTTGCAGAACTGGACGCCGCGCCCCAAGCCGGAACGCAAAGTGCTTGAAGGTCGTTATGTGCGGCTGGAGCCGCTGGACCCGAAGAAGCATGGGGACGAACTTTTCGCCGCTTCTTCGGTCACCGATGCGGATCAGCGCTTTACGTGGCTGTTCGAGTTTCCGCCCGCAACCCGCGAGGAATTCGAGCCCTGGCTGGAAAAGGTGGCGAAAAGCGAAGACCCGCAGTTTTTCGCCGTCATCGACAAGGCAAGCGGCAAGGTTGCCGGACGCCAGACCCTGATGCGCATCGATTCCGCTCACGGCGCGATTGAAATCGGCAACATCTATTGGGGACCACTGATTTCGCGCAAGCCTGCCGCCACCGAAGCACAATTTCTGTTCATGCAGTATATTTTCGACGAGCTTGGCTATCGTCGCTACGAATGGAAGTGCAACAACGACAATCTGCCGTCCAAGCGGGCTGCGGAGCGCTTCGGCTTTTCGTTCGAGGGAATCTTCCGCCAGCATATGGTGGCGAAAGGCAAGAACCGCGATACGGCATGGTTTTCCATTCTCGACAGCGAATGGCCTGCCTTGAAGAAAGCCTATCAGGCATGGCTTGCGCCGGAAAACTTTGATAGTGACGGTCAGCAGAAGAAGAAGCTGGAGGAGTTTCGTGATCTTGGCTGAGCGCAAGAAGAGTAATCCGGCAATTGCTGCCGCCATCATCCTGATCGGCTTCGGGGTGCTTGCCTATTTCGTGCCCAGCATCATGCTGGCGCTGGGCGAGCGCTCGCAAATCGCGGCGATTATCTTCCCGATAGTTTTCGTTCTGGGCTTCTTCGCCATTTTTTGGCTGCGCTCGCGCCGCCAGAACAAGGATTAACCAACCAGCGAAGCGCTGAGCAAAAGCGCACCTGTCAGCGCGATGAACAGGGCGGCGGCAACTTCGATTGCCGCCTTCAGCCGTCCGGACATGGCATTGCTGCCTGCAAATCGCAAGGCCGTGTTTTTTGCTGTGACAGCCAGCGTGGCAAGAACAGCCACGGTGATGAATGTGCCGAACGCCATGGCGAAGACTGAAAGCAGTCCGCCGACCATCAGGCCATTCAAAAGCGCAAACGTCAGCACGATCAGCGCACCCGAACAGGGACGCAGGCCCACCGAGAAAATCGCCGACCACGCCGTTTTCCAGTTGAAGTCGTCGCCGAGCGTCGACGGATCGGCAATATGGGCGTTGCCGCACGCGGCGCACACATCGCCCTCGCCAATGAAGATATGATCCGATGCAGCAGCGGTTGCGGGTTTGTAATTGAGCTTTACTGTGCTGGTGGCAGCCGCCGCGCGCGTGGTCTGCGAAATACTGCCCTGCCATGCCGGACCGGAAGCCATTGCCGGTTCGGGTGCTGCGGCAAAAAGCGACGAGGCCGGGCTGGGGCTTGCATCGTCTTGCTTCTTGAAAAGTAGCGGTAGTTTGCGCGCCAGAAGCCAAAGGCCGAAAAACAGGACCAGCGCAAAACTTGCAATTTCCATGTAGCGCGCGGTCTGATTCATGGAAATGCCGGTGCCACGCAGCAGGAACCATGCCAGACCGACCACGGCGATGGCCATAATCGCCTGCAAAAGCGACGAAATGAACGACAGGAAGATGCCGCGCCGCAGCGCCGTTTCGTTGGCGATCATGTAGGACGAGATGACTGCCTTGCCGTGGCCGGGCCCTGCCGCATGAAAAATGCCATAGACGAAGGAAAGTCCGACCAGAACCGAAGCCTGCCAAGGATCTTCACGCATGGCTTTCAACGCATTGGTCATGGCGAGATAAAACGAGCGCTGCTGTTCGTTCATCCAGAGAATGATGTGCGCGAAAGGCCCGGTTGGCTTCATCGCCACCTCATTCGCACCGATACCGAGCGATGACTGCGCATAGGCCTGCGCAACGATCATCGTAAGGCAAAGAGTTAGAATGAAGGTAGCCGGTTTTCTCATCAGCCTGTTTTCCCTTTCGGTTCGCAGTCTATCTCAAGACGGGTCGCGAATATTTTCGACATGTCCGTGCCTGCCGGATCGTTGAAGAAGGCATCGGTCAGTGTCGCCTGATTCTGGGCGAGCGCTTCATCCGGATTGGGGCGCACGACCTTGGAGGTGCAGCCTGCGGGCAGGCCTTTCACAACCAGATCGCTGTCGTTCATGTAATCGATGGCAGTATAGAAAGTCGGGTCGTAGACGCCGAAGCTGACCTTGTGGCCGGGGGCGAGTTTCAACGGCTTTTCAGGCTTGCTCGTAAAGATGATGAGCAGGCGATTGTCGGTGAAATCTGCTGCGAGGTCGGTCGGCCTCGCCATTTTCACGTCCTTGCCATCGTCCAGAACAGTCTGGAAATATTTGAACTCGGCAATCGAGCCGTTGATGACATGGCCGAGGTCGATCAATTCATTCTTGTCGAGCTGCAGATCGCCATTCTTGTCGAATTCCATCAGGACGGTGGAGGAGAAAACGTCATCGAAACGCCAGACATGCGCAAGCTGTTGCACTGTGCCATCGGGGGCTATGGTCAGTTCCAGTCGTGCGTCGGCAAAGACATGCGGGTGAGCGAGCGCAGCCGTCGGCACGAGACCGGCCAGCAGTGCAGCTGCGGCAGACCGAACGAACCTGCTTTTGAGCCAAGACGACGAAACCAGCATAAAACTTTCCGTTAGAGTTTTCCCACGCTTATGCCCGAAGGCGGCGAAAGTGCGACGTTCTATTTGCTTTATCGTATATCTTAGTCCCGAAAACCGTTTCACACTTTTCAGGATGCATTCTATTCCCGCTCCTTGAACCATTGGGTCAGAAAATCGACCAATGCCCGGATTTTTGCCGGCAGATAGCGCCGATGTGGATAGACGGCATAGATGCCGCCATCCTTCACGATGAATTCATCCAGACACGCAACCAGCCTGCCGCGCTCGATTTCTTCTTCGGCGATGAAGGCGGGCAGCATGCAGAAGCCAAGCCCGGCGAGTGCTGCATTCTTGGTGGCGACGGGGCTGTTCACCTCGATGGGACCGTTGACGGGAACTGTCATCATCGAGCCATCCGTATTGCGGAAATGCCAATTGTTGCGCGAGCGTGCATTGGTGTCGATGATGCAAGGCCGATCGGCCAGATCTTCCGGACGTTCGGGCTTGCCGACGCGGGAGATGAGTTCGGGCGCGCCGCACAGGATGGAATGGAATGGCGACAGGCGCTTGGCAATGAGGGAAGAATCCTGCAAACGCGTGATGCGGATCGCAAGATCGAAGCCTTCCTCCACAAGATCGACAAAACGGTCATCCAGCCGCACATCGAGCACAATGTCCGGATGGGCGAGGCAAAAGTCGATCAGCGACTGCCCAATGACGGCATCGGCAAAAGTGCGCGGGGCCGACAGTTTGATACGCCCGCGCGCGTCAGAACTGGTTTCGCTGACAGCATCCTGCAGCGCGTCGATCTCGCGAATGATCTCCACCGCTCGGTGATAATAGGTGTGACCGGCTTCGGTCAGCGAAAATTGCCGCGTGGTACGGTTGAGAAGGCGTGCGCCGAGTTCGTCCTCCAATTCCCGCACATATTTGGAAAGAAGCGCCTTGGAACGTCCGATTTTTCGCGCAGCGGCGGAAAAGCCTTCCGCCTCGACCACGTCGATGAAGGCGCGCATACGTGTGAGGGTGTCCATGGTCTAGCCCCGCTTCCCGATGATGTTTTTGGCCAGCCCGATCAGCGCCCGGTCGCTGCCGCGTGGTCCGATGAAGGAAATCCCGAAAGGTGCGCCCTGCACCTGTCCCAAAGGTAATGTGATCTGCGGCAGGCCGGAAAGTACCGAAAGGCAAAGCAGGCGCAAAGCCTGTTCGCGATAGGCCTGCAATGTCTCGAAAGGCTCTTTTGCCAGCGGAGCTGCACCCGGTACGGTCGGTAGCGCCAGCACGGCATCATTGCCGACGATCTGTTCGAGTTCCTGCGTGAATTGTGCCCGGCGCATACGCTGGCTGGCAACGAGATCAGCGGCGATTTCCGCGCCGAAGGCAAAACGGTCCGCGACGCCGGGACCGAGCTTGCGATCACCGGAGGAAATCCAGCCGCCGTGTGTCGCCCAGGCTTCCGCGCCTTGTATGTGGCGGAAGACCAGATAGAGTTCGTCTATCGAGAGCGTCGGCTGGCTCGCCGCCTTGAGACCCGAGAAGTGCGGGCGCACTTGGGCGAACATGGTGCGATAGGCGTCTGTTTCCTGCTGACCGAGCAGAAGCTGTTCCAGAACCGGCATATAGAGAAGTTGCGTCAGCCTGAATTCTCGGGCGTCGTTGCCAAGCAGGATAGAGCCAACGCGGTCGTAAAGGTCGATATCGCGTGCAAACCATCCAATCGTATCGAGCGAGGGCGCAAGCGGCATGATGCCTTCGAGCGGAATGCGGCCATGGGTGGTGCGCAGGCCGACGAGACCGCAAAAGCTTGCAGGTGCCCGAATGGAGCCGCCCGTATCGGAGCCGAGCGCAATATCGGCGAGTTTGCCCGCCACTGCTGCTGCCGAACCGGATGATGAGCCGCCGGTAACGCGGTCCGGTGCTGCCGGATTGATCGGATAGGGGAAATGCGAATTCTGGCCCATCAGGGAGAAGGCAAGCTCGTCGGTCTGCGCCTTGCCGACAAATTCGGCACCGGCGGCGAGGAGCTTCTCCACCACCGGAGCCGATCTTTCGGCGCGAGGTGATTCGGCCTCGATCTGCGGATTCCCGCATCCGGTCGCCATTCCGGCGACGTCATAAATGTCTTTTACGGCCAGCCGTTCACCTTTAAGCGGTCCGTCCGTTGTGTGAACGGGTGACTTTTCGGGTTTTGCAATGATGGCGTTGAAGGGATCGAAACTGGCCATTGTTCACAACATGCAGCAATTAACGGTCTATTTACGCTCTTTCGAGGCAGGTCTGAGCTGCGAATGTTTCACTTATATTGAACAATGGCAAGCGTGCCGTTCAACGCGATCCTGCCAAAATAAATTCGTCCGGAGGAATTTTTGTCATTGAATGGACACGACTTTGCGCTTATATCGCGCTTGCCCAAAGTCGCACGTGCCTGTGGGTGTCCGCCGATCCTCGAATGGTGAGGAATTCGGTACGGTACCTGGACCTAACCGCTCCAGTCGATCTGTTGGCCAACCGCCAGATCGAGGACATCTTGAAGCAACGACGGTGCGGGCCTTTCTAGTGTCTTTCGGCTGTCCAAAAGCCGAAATTACTGAAGAGGCACACCTTCATTGCCAGAAGTGCGGATGCGGTTCTCCAATTCCAATCCAAGGCAGACAAAGCGGAGTAACGCGGGTTTAGCGTTGTTCCATCGCCGCATGAGTTTTCGCGTGACATCAGCACCTCCAAAGGCTGGCCTCACGGCGGATGCGTTCATGCACACTTTGTCCTTAGAGTTTCTCTTGGTCCAAAGAGGACCTGCGAAATTCTCTAAGTCCTTTTCTGCGTAATCCTTTCCGAAAAGTCTGAAACTTTTCGGGGTTACGCACCAGAATACGGCAAGATCAAGCCGTGCGGGAGAACGACCATGGCAACGCAGCGTATCATCGACTTCCTCAACACCCGCCGTCCGGACGGTCCTTGCCTCGTCGTCGACACCGACGTCGTGCGCGACAACTATCAGAGCTTCGAGAAGGCTTTGCCCTATTCGCGCATCTTCTACGCGGTGAAGGCAAATCCTGCGCCGGAAATCCTGCGCCTGCTCGCTTCGCTCGGCTCGTGCTTCGATACTGCGTCGGTTGCTGAAATCGAAATGGCTCTGGAAGCCGGCGCAACGCCAACCCGCATCTCCTATGGCAACACCATCAAGAAGGAGCGCGATATTGCGCGCGCCTTCGAGCTGGGCATTCGCCTTTATGCGGTCGACTGCGTTGAAGAAGTCGAGAAGGTTGCTCGCGCCGCTCCCGGCAGCCGCGTGTTCTGCCGCGTGCTGACGGATGGTGAAGGTGCTGAGTGGCCGCTGTCGCGCAAGTTCGGTTGCGTGCCTGCGATGGCCATCGACGTTCTGCGCCATGCAAAGTCGCTCGGTCTCGATTCCTACGGTGTATCGTTCCACGTCGGCTCGCAGCAGACGGACCTCTCTGCATGGGACCGCGCGCTTGGCGATGCAGCATCGGTGTTCCGCACCCTGGCTGACGAAGGCATTGTCCTGCGCATGGTCAATATGGGCGGTGGGTTCCCGACCCGTTACCTCAAGGACGTGCCGACTGCTCAGGCCTACGGCATGGCGATCTTCGATGCGCTGTCCAAGCATTTCGGCAACCGTATCCCGGAAACCATCATCGAACCGGGTCGCGGCATGGTCGGCAATGCAGGCGTGATCAAGACCGAAGTGGTTCTGGTCTCGCGCAAGGCAGACAACGACAATGTGCGCTGGGTCTATCTCGACATCGGCAAGTTCGGCGGTCTCGCCGAAACCATGGACGAGGCGATCCGCTATCAGATCGTGACCCCGCATGACGGCAGCGAAACCGAACCATGTGTGCTGGCTGGCCCGACCTGCGACAGTGCGGACGTACTTTATGAAAAGACGCCGTACCCGCTGCCGGTCTCGCTGACCATCGGTGATGAAATCCTCATCGAAGGCACGGGCGCATACACCACCACCTATTCGGCGGTGGCGTTCAACGGCTTCGAACCGCTCCGATCCTACGTCATCTGATCATTCAGACTTGGTATGATCCCGAAAAGTGGGAACCGATTTTCGGATTAGATCATATCTTCAAAAGTCCCGAATGATCCTCTCAATCCGCCCAGTGCTGCAAGGCGCTGGGTGGGGTGTGTTGCTGCCGCTTTGCGGGGATAGATGTCATGAATGTAACTCTGGAAATTCAGGAACATACTGCAACCATCGTCGCTCCGGCTTTCACAATAGCGGGCGAAACGCTGGAGCACGTGCTTGCGCGTGAAGCGCTGCTGGATCGCGCGATGGGTGAAGGCCGTCATCGGAAGTCATCGGAGAAGCTGCGTCGCGGTCGCCTGCCTGCGGACGGTCTGGCTTTTGCCGCGCTTGGCGAAGACGGATTGCTTGCAGGTACTGTGCGGCTATGGAATGTCCATGCCGGTCTCGATGTTTTCGGCTTTCCGGTGCCTGCCTTGCTGCTCGGCCCGCTGGCGGTCGATCCGTCCGCTGCCGGTTGCGGTATCGGTTCGGCGTTGATGCGTCGTGCGATCGATGAAGCAAAAGACCGCGGCCATGGCGCGATCATCCTTGTCGGCGATCCGGAATACTACGAGCGTTTCGGCTTCACCGCTGAAAAGACCGGCGAGCTTGCCATGCCCGGCCCTTATGAAAAGCGTCGCTTTCTGGCGTTGGAGCTGAAGCCCGGCCATCTTGACGGGACACATGGCATTCTGCGTGCCAGCGGGCGCAAGGTGCCGCGCGTTGAGACCTCTTTGCGGCAGTCCGCGTGAATTAGGGCGCATCCCGAAAAGTGTGAAACGGTTTTCGGAAAAGATGCGCGTCAAAACAAAGAGATAGAGCGCCGATCTGATCCAATCAGATCGAAACGCGCTCTAAGATAGACGCAGCAGCCGTCCGAAGTTGCGGACGGCTGTGATTGCAAGGCCTGCAAGGAAGCCTGCAATCAGCCCGGCAATGACGATCAGCTTGCGCGATGTGCCTGCGGGATCGAGCGGCGGGCGAGCTTCCGACAAAACCCTGACATTGGCCGTATTCAGACCTTCCTGTTCGTTCGTCTCGCGCGAGCGCAGGAGGAAGGCTTCGTAGACCGAGCGCCGTGCTGTGGCTTCGCGCTCAAGCTCACGCAACTTCACCAGATCGCCGCTATTGTTCGCCTGTTGCGATTTTAGCTGCGCCAGGCGGGCGGTCAGGTCTTTTTCCTGCTGCACGGACCGGGCGACCTCGACTTGCAGCGAAGAGCGGATGCGCCGCAATTCGGCATCGATGTCGTTCAGGACCGTGGCTGCCTGCGACTGTGCCTGAATGAGTGCCGGATGGCGCGGCCCAAGCTGGGTGGACAGGCCGCTTGCCGTCTGGCGCGCCTGCGCATATTGCGCGCGCAGCGCGGTCAGCGTGTTGGAACGCAGATCTTCCGGCAAGGTACCGGATACAACACTGTCGGATGTGGCGCTGTTCAGTACCTGCACACGGGCCTGAAGCCGCATTGTTTCAGCGCGCTGGTTGGTCAACTGGTCGTTGAGCCGGGTCAGGTCGTTATCGCTGATCAGCTTGCCGTCGACATTGACGAGATCGCGTGAGGCGCGGAAATCAGCTGCTGCGCGCTCCGCCTGTTCGACATTGGCGCGCATATCGGCAAGACGGTTCGACAATTCATCCGAAGTGCGCCGTGCAGCATCGGATTGCACGGATGCAAGCTCGCTCTGGAACACGGAACTGATCGTGTTCGCAAGCGATGCCGATTTCTGCGGATCACGCGTTTTCACCGAGATTGAATAGATGAAGGTCTTGGCGTCGCGACCGATGGCGATGCTCTTGTGCAGATTGTACAGGACGCGGGTTTGCAGTGTCTGGCTGTCGCTTGCCTTTTTGGGCGACAGCATATCCCTGATCTGTGCAAACAGCCCGGCAATGCCGGTCGGAACCAGAGTGCCGTTGAATTCGGGGTCTTTTGTCAGTTCGGTCCTGTCGATCACTTTCAGCAGCACACTGCTGGAATCGATGATGCGTGCCTGGCTTTCCGCAACGGCAAGTGACGCATCGGTCGGGAGCTGACCTGGCGTCAGTTCGTCTCCAACGGTCTTGATATTGCGCGGATCGACCAGAATATCCGTCGATGCGACATACATCTGCGGCAAGGACAATGCATAGAGCGCGGCGACCACACCACCCAGTAGTGTGCTGACAAGCAGGAGCCTGCGCGATCCCCGCAGCACGTCGATAGCGATGCGCGGATCGATCAGTGGTTTCCATTCCGCATCAGGTGCCGGTCCGTCAATGACAGGGCGCTGGCGCTTGATCGGCTCCGGGGCCGGCGCGCGGGTCGGCTCTGGCGTTGGAACGGGAGTTTCGACTGTGACTTTGCGGCGCTCGCGTTCCTGAACCTTGCGTTCCAGTTCCGCCTCGATCAGCGCGACGCGCTTTTGCAGCTCGGCGACATCGGCATCATCCAGTTCCTCTTCGAGAACAGGTTCCGCCGGTTCTGGTGTTTCCTGCGCAGCATGATCGTGCTGGCGAAAGAACGCGGCGCGTTCATCCGGCGTCGCCGGTGGTGTCCAGGGTGGTGCGGTTTCGCTGTCAAAACGACCAGCGGGGCGAGCGTCGGAGAATGCGAGAAGAGGTTTCTCAACTCCCGCCTTTCTGCGCTCCTCGTGATCGCTCATTGCCGAAATCGTCCGTGTCTGTAAGCCGTCTCAACCGTTTCCGGCGCCAACGGCTGCTTTGAAATTCATAAGCCAAGGCTTGCGCATGCCAAACGGGAATCCGATTGGCTCGCACCTCAAGGCCGAATGTAATTTTTTATAGAAAACAAAACGTTAAAATAATGTCGAGGTGAAGTGCCAATTCCTTAAATCTGCAACTTTAGCTTTTGCTTGTTTACTCTTTGAGCTTGCAAAGAAGAGTTTAAGTCTTTTTAGCTAAACCCCAATTATGCCTCCGTTCCAACGAACAGGCACATGCACCAGACTATGATAGGCGAGGCTCCCTGTTGATAGCGAAAGCGCTCCGGAAACTGTCAGGCAATAACGCCGGAATGGTGCGCGATTACCTGTCCCTGTTTTCCGGCTCCGCTGGCAGGCTGGTCGTCTCGCTTGTCTATTTCATTGCGCTTGCAAACACACTGCCGACCGGTGATTTCGGTATATTTGCCACCGCATCGGGCACGGGCGTGGTTCTGTCACGTCTCGTTTCTCTGGGCTTCAGTTCGCCGCTTTACCGCATATCGACAGTGAAGCCGCGCCTGCTCGGCATCTATACGGCGGGTTTTCTTGTCGCTCTTCTGGTTTCCCTGCCACTGTTCGCGCTGGCGTCCTGGCTGGTCTATTTCGTCTTTTTCAGCCGCGACATTTCATTTCTGCCTTTTGCCGTGGTGGTATTTGCGGAAGCCTTGCTCTGGCGTTCGACGGAAATCATCATCATCGTCAACAATGGCCTGCGCCGGTTCGGCATATCGGCGGGGCTGGTGATTTTCGGGACGGCGACGCGCGCTGTGGCGGCTGTCCTGTTCATGTGGCTGGCGAGTGTTCATGACATTGCTCATTGGGCGTGGTGGTATGCGGCGGCCAATGGCGTTGCGCTGCTGACGGCGCTGAAATTCTATCCGTCTATCCGGCTCCGCTTCAAACCGGTTCTCTATATGCGGCGGCTTTCGGATGCGATTGCAGTCATGGGGGCCGAACTGCTGTTCTATATTCAGGCCGAGCTCGACAAGCTTCTTGTGCTGACCGTTGGCGGGCCTGCGACGGCGGGTCTTTATGCGATCATCATGCGGCTTGTCGATCTGACAGCTTTGCCTGTGCGGTCCTTCAACATGATGCTGGTGCAAAAGCTCATGCGCACGCCGGACATGCTGTCCTCATTGCGCATCCGCGCCGGGCTGGAATTTGCAGTCTTTGCCGTCTCGGTGGCAGGTCTTGGCGCTATGGTCGTGTTCCTGCAAATCTTCCCGAACGCACTCGGTTCAAGCGTTGCCCCGATTGTCGGGCTGCTGCCGCTGGTGTTGCTCGTACCGGGTTTTCGCAACCTCATCGAGTATCAGACCGAAATTCTCTATGCGCGCGGCCAGTCCGGTCTGAGGACATTGAGCATGGTGCTGATGACCGCTGCCAAGGCATTCTTCGTCTGGCTTCTGCTCGTGAATTATGCCGATAATCACGACTGGATTCTCGGCCTCAACGTCGTATTCGCCGGGCTCTATCTGCTGTCGCTGGTTTTCACCTATACGAGCATTCGTTTGCCGGCAAAACGTGTTTGAGATTTAGGCTCCGATAATCCGCCGAATGTCATCGACCGAAAGGCCGAGGAAGGACTGCATGCCTATGGCGACCTGATGCGGTTCCATTTCCGCGATGAAGGTGCGGAATTCCTCTTCGCTCGGCGGTGGTGCGAACCATTGCATCCGGCACAGATCATGGGTGTCGCTGTAATGACCGGAGCCGTGCAGGACGTCATCGACATAGCGACCATAGATGAAGCACTCTGAGAAACGACGTATATTGCCAAGGGCTGCCACCCAATGTTGTCCGGTATGGGCTTCGATCCTTTCGCACATGGAAATCACGCTATCGCGCCGCCATGAGACCAGCTGGCCGATATAGTCGTTCAGCCCGCTTTTCCCTTTCCTGATGCCGAGCAGCTTTGCCGCATTGGCCGCCCAGACTGGATGCTCCGGCCATTCCGGGTTTGCAAGCGCATTGGGGCGCACGAAAAGCCGGAGCTTTTCGTGGTGCCAGAGTGTGCCGCAATCGAAGGGACGCAGAAAAGCCGTGTCGGAATCCGTATAGAGAAATCCATCTTCCTCCACGGCACCGGCAAGTGCGATGCGGCGCAGCTGTTGCACATGCCAGCCGCGCAGCGGCTTGGTTCTGAGTGAGAGCCAAACGCGCCTGCGCCACAGATAGGTTGGGTCCCAGAAGGCGTGGAGCCATGAGGGCAGCAGATCGCGTTCATCGATGATGACGCGTTGAGTGCTTTCGAGTTTGCGGAACAGGGCAACGTCCTTGCTGTCGACAAGGATATAGTGCTTCGTGAAACCGCTGACATATTTGTCTATGGTTTCACAAAGCAGCTTGCAGCGCTCGAAATCCTGATCCCAACTGGCTGTGACGATTGCGGTTTTCACCGGGGTTCTCCCTTCATCCAGCCTTTGGCAACGCGCCACAGAAATACGGGATTGCCGATGAGATAGCGTTTTGCGAGCCGTCGCGGCTCCTGCGACAGCCGGTGCACCCATTCCATCTGAACCTTGCGCACCCATTGCGGGGCGCGCTGCACGCGACCCGTGTGCAGGTCGAACAGCGCGCCGACCGCACTCGCCACCGTGCAATGCTCCGCCGTGATATGCTTGTCGATGAAGAGTTCCTGGCGCGGAACGCCCATGGCGACGAGCAGGATATCGGGATGAAATTCCTTGAGCTGACCGAGAATGCTGTCGAGATCTGCGGGCTTGAAGAAGCCGTCGGAAATGACGCGATATTCATGGTGCGGTATCTGCTGCATGAAGAGCTGCGCAGTATCGGCGGCAACGCCCGGACCGCCACCGAGAAGTGCAACCTTCAGCGGGCGTTTCATATGCTGCAGAAGGCCCGGAATGAAGTCTGTTCCGTTGAGATTTGCAGGGAACTTGCTGCCATAGGCGACCTTGCTTGCAATATCGACGCCCACACCGTCGGGCAGGATCAGGAAATCCTGCAATGCAGTGCGGTAAGCTGGGTCGGTATCCGTAATGTTGGAATTGTTGGCATTGAGCCAACCCTGTTTCATGAACCGGCCTTCATTGATGCGGTTCTCGAAAAAGGCAAAGGCGCCGGCCCAGTCGAAACAGGCGACCTTCACGCCAAGGATATTCCGGTAAGTGACATTTTCGGTATGCATCATGCCTGGTCCGTATTTTTCTCTTCGCCATGAAGTGCTTGCAGACCTCTGGCAACTGCGCGGTCCATGCCTTCGATTTGTGACCCTGTAAAGGCTTTGCCGTCCAGTCTCTGGCGATCCCCCAACCTTATCTTTTCAATGCGCTCGACGATTGCCGCAGCGAATGCCTTCGGGTCGTCGGCAATGGTGCAATTGTCCGGAATATTGCCGATACCGCGCACGGAATGCGATGTCGCGACACTTGGCATGCCCAGTTCGAATGTCTCGATGGTCTTGAGCTGCACGCCGGTTCCCGCACGGCTGATGAGCGGTACAAGCGCGCCGCTTTCGACAAATTCAGTCGCGTCCGGCACCTTGCCGACGAAATTGATATTGGACCCCACACCCGACCATGTAGCAATCAGATCGGCGGGCGTGTTGCCTGCAATCGCGATGGAAATATCGTTTGGAAGTTGCGGCTTTACCTCGCGCAGGAACCATTCGAGCCCGATGCGGTTCGGGTGCCATGTCCATGTGCCGATCAGGGCAAGGTCGTATTTCATCGGGCGTTGCTGCGCGGCCTGCATTCCGCCCGGCGTGACGAGCGGCATTGTCGCAAACCGATCAGGGCCGAGGCCGAGCGCCGGTCCGTCATCTTCGGCGAAAGTGAAAACGAAGCGGGCATTCCCGATGAGACGGCTTTCCAATCCCTTCAGAATACGGGCTTCGCGACCAAACAGGAATTTCTGGATGAAACTTCCTGCGTCGGCGGCGTTTTCTTCCGCAGAGCGATATTCCACATTATGCGCCACGAACAGCGAGGGCTTGTCCTTGAAGATGTCTTCAAATGCACCGGGCAAGGTCACGCCGTTCAGCACATAGGCATCGAACGGGCCGATCTTGGCGATGGCCGCGCGCAGTGTCTCAGCTGGTATCACCCGCAGCTTCGCCGAGGAAACCGTAAGGCCGGTCAGGAAGGATTTCAGCACCCAGCCGATCTTGCGCTTGATACCCGCGCCTTCGGTCCGTACTTCGACTTCGCCCAGAACGACAGTATCTGCAGCATCGGCTTTCACGCCCGGCCATGTGAAGCCAAGGACGGTCACCTTTGCTCCCGAACGACGCAAGCCGTCGACCACGGCGGCGTTTGCCACTTCATAGCCGGTGGTCGGTACTCCGTGCGGAACAATCGATGTCACGAAAACAAGGTGAGGGGACGGCAATTCAACTCCTGAACAATCATTTTCGCGCTGGCAGCATCAAAAATAATGGTGCGCGCTCAAGCTTTTCCTAATGCATTATTCATCTTAAAACCCTTAACATTTCGGGTCGGTATGCTCTATGATAGTTTTGACCAGTGTTTATAGTCCTGCGGTGAACTTTTCTTTAAATGTTTTTCAATAGTGGCGGATAAACAAATATAGAAGTTCGAAATATCCGGTAGCGTTTATGTCTGATTTACCTAGTCATATACAAGTAATTGCTAAAACTCCTGGGCTTCGTTTCGATGAAGTCGAGGTGGTGGTAACGCTGCCGACGTTCCGCCGTCCGGAGCATGTCATCCGGACGCTGGATACGCTGAATGCTCAGGTCACGAGCCGCCGCTTCGCGGTCGTGGTGATCGAGAACGAGGCGGAGGACCAGGAAGGCGCCAAGGTTGCGGCGCCTCAGTTCGAGGCCGGAAAATATACCGGCATGCTGATTGTCGAATCCCATCGCGGCAACTGCAACGCATATAATGCGGGCTGGCTGACGGCGATGACCTACTTTCCGAACTTCAAATATGTCATCGTCATCGATGACGATGAACTGGCTGATCCGGCCTGGATCGAAAACATGGTAGCCACTGCCGAGCGTTATAACGCCAGCCTCGTCGGTGGCCCGCAATATCCGATCTTTGAAAAGCCGGGCGCAGAAAAATGGGCGCGACATCCTGTCTTCCTGCCGCACTATAACAAGACCGGCCCGGTTCCGATCATCTATTCATCCGGTAATCTGCTCATTGCGCGTCCGGTTCTGGAAGCCATTGGCTATCCGTTCATGGACCTGAAGTTCAACTTCACCGGCGGCGGCGATTCAGATTTCATCAATCGTTCACGGGCCAAGGGCTTTAATATCGCCTGGTGCAATGAAGGCATTGTCCGTGAAACCATTCCGGCGCGGCGGCTGGAGAGCGACTGGATCACGGCGCGCGGCTTGCGCAACGGCGTTCTGTCGACACTGATCGAACAGCGCCAGCGCAAGGACGAGCCTTTCGGTCAGGTGCGTGTCTTTTTGAAAAGCGTTGCACTTCTGGGTTATTCTCCAATCAAGGCGCTGCGGCGCGGATTCGCGGCGCGCTTCGTGCCGGTCGGGACCTATTTCATCCATATCGGGTTGGGCCGGGTCATGGCCCATTTTGGATATCTGAATGAGCAGTATCGCAACCCGGACAAGAACTGACACCCGCTCCGACGTTGCAGCGCAAACCGATATGCGGGCGACGATCCGTACGGTTGCGCTTGTTATCGCCACGATAACGTTCTGCATCCTGCTGATTTCATTCCGCCCGTTCAATCCGCTGAGTGCCGCAGCCGATGGTGCCGCATCGGGCGGCGGCGATGTCATCAATCAGCTTGGTTTCGGTTGCCTCGGCGCGGTGGCGCTTCTGTCGCTTGCGATGTTTGCCGACCCGAAAAAAGTGGTCAAAATCGTCAGCCCCGGATGGCTGTTGATGTTCGCCTTCCTGTTCGCATCGGTTTTCGCAAGCCCCGATCCGTCAACCGCCATGCGCGGCGTGCTTTTGACGATGATCGGCATTCTGACCGTCATCGCTGTTTTGAGCCTGCCGCAGGATGGCGATGCCTATTCGTCGATGCTGGTCGCGGTGGCTTCGGTCGTGATTGTCATTTCCTATGCGGGCGTCCTCCTCCTGCCAAATCTCGGGACACACGGCGCCGACGCTCTGGAGCCGCAAAACGCCTATCTCTGGCGCGGTGTCTTCACGCACAAGAACATTGCCGGACCGGTCATGGCCGCTTTTGCCTTTGCCGGTGTCTATCTGTGGCGGCGCGGCTGGCGCGTAAGCGGTTTTCTGATTGCGGTTTCTGCATTGATCTTCGTTTCGCAGACCGGATCGAAAACCACTGCGGCACTGGTGCCGCTCGCCATGCTGCTCGTGATCGGCCCCGGCATTTTTGGTCTCCGTTTTCTTGCACCGGTGGCAGTCTTCACGATCCAGTTTCTGCTCGCGCTGTTCACCTTCGGTACGGTTCTCTTCGAGCCGATGCATCAGTTCGTTCTGCAGCTTGATGTTGATCCGACCTTCACCGGACGCACTTCCATCTGGGCCTTTGCCGTTGAGGCGCTTTCCCATCGCCCTTGGACCGGTTTCGGCTATGAAAGCTTCTGGGGCACACCAATCGTGAAAGAGGCGGCGAATCCCTATTATCTGGATTGGGATGTGCGCGGCATCGTGCATGGACACAATGGCTATCTCGATATTGCGGTATCGATGGGGATTCCGGCGCTGATCTGCGCGATCTTGGTCATCATCGTGATGCCGCTGGTCAATTATGTGCGGTGCCGTCCGGTTCGCGAAAATCTGCTGCTTGCCGATTTCTTCCTGATGATCGTGTTCTTCGGAACGCTGAATGCCATGCTGGAAAGTTTTTTCTTCCGCCGCATGGACCCGGTCTGGCTTACGCTCGTCTTTGCGATTTTCGGCCTCAGACTGATTGCGAAAATTATCATTCCTAAAAGGGTAGCCGGAGCCACTTCATGAATATCGCAATCGTCGGGACCGGGTTTGTTGCCGACTATTACATGACCACGCTGCGCAATTATCCCGAGCTGAAGCTGCGCGGGGTTTATGATCGGTCACCTGAGCGACTGAAAGCGTTCTGCGCGCACTATTCAGTTAGCGCCTATGAAAGTTTCGAGGCCGTGCTGGCCGATCCAGACGTGCAGATCGTCGTCAATCTGACAACACCTGAAAGCCATTTTGAAATCTCGCATGCAGCGCTTTCCGCCGGAAAACATGTCTATTCCGAAAAACCGCTGGCTATGAATTATGAGGATGCGGAAGCGTTGGTCGCTTTTGCACGGCAAGCCGGCCTCACGTTGGCGGCAGCCCCGGCAAATGGCCTCAGCGAAGCCTATCGTCTGGTGGCAAGCGTGATCAACGGCATCGGCATGCCGCGGCTGGTTTATGCCGAAATGGAAGATGGCCCGGTGTTTCGTGACAAATGGTCGACCTGGCGTTCGCAGTCTGGTGCGCCATGGCCGGGCCTGCACGAGTTCGAGATCGGTTGTACGCTGGAGCATGCAGGCTATGCGCTGTCATGGCTGGTGTCGCTGTTCGGCCCGGTCGAGAGCGTTTCGGCATTTTCCGCCATAACCTTTCCCAACAAGGGGCCGGGGACCGAACATCTGCATATGGCGCCCGATTTTTCGGTTGGCTGTCTTGTTTTCAGGTCGGGGCTGGTGGCACGCCTCACATCCGGGCTTGCGATGCCGAAGGATCGCAGCCTGACAATCGTTGCCGACAAGGGCTCGATTGTGGTGGATGATCTCTGGGATAATCGCTCGGCTGTCCGTCTTGAGCGCACGGAAGAAAAACGCCGTTTTCTGGCGCGCCTGTTCGGTATTCTGGAAATGCGCATCGGCAAGTTCCTGTCATGGAAACCGACCGTCGGTCAAAAGCTCTCCTATCCGAAGGCCGACAAGCGGTCGCTGCCGATGTATCCTTCGCAGATCGATTTCGTGCGCGGTATTGCCGATCAGGCTCGGGCTATCCAAACCGGCGACAAAGCATTCTTTTCCGGTGATGTGGCGTTGCATATCACTGAAATCGCACTTGCCTTGAACAATGCTGGCGAAAATGCACAGCCTTACAGGATGAGAAGCAGCTTCTAGCCTTTAGAGCGTGATGTTTTTAAGTTGAATTGTTATCCCGCTCTAAACTTTTGTTTGAGCATGATTTTATCCGAAAACCGGTTCCCACTTTTCGGAATCATGCTCTAGCCAGCACCTTGCGGACGATATCGGCAACGGCTGCACTCTGGTCGAGTGGCATGATCGCATTGGAAATCTGGCCGCTGCGCACCGCATCGCGGACCGCTTCGGCCTGAAACTGCAGCCCGTTGCCGGAAAAGGCATAAGTTTCGATTGTGCGGCCCGGCAGAGACAGGCGGTTCATAACCTTGCCGACAAAGCCTTTGCCGCCATTCGGCCCGAGCGACGACCGCGCCGCAAAGGCTGAAAACAGGGTCAGCCTCTGGGCTTTCAGAAACGGCGCGTGGATCAGGATCGTGCCCCTGGTTCCCTCGATCAGCATGCGATTGTCGCCGTCGCGGTCGAAGCCGCAGGAGAGGCTGGCCGTGGCACCCTGCCAGCCAAGCTGGAACTCGGTGCGCATGTCCACGCCGCTTTTGGCGCGCTGCCAGCGGCCATCGACATGATCCGGCAGACCGAGAAAATACAATGCAAGCGAAACCGGATACACACCCAGATCGAATGCTGCGCCGCCGCCAAGGTCCGGGCTGAAGAAGCGGCTTTGCGGGTCGTAGGCACGGATATAGGAAAGATCGGCTTCGATGCGCGTCACGGTGCCGATGCGACCATTATCGATATGCTGTTTGGCAGCGCGGATCGCTGGCAGAAAACGGCTCCACATGGCTTCCATGGCGAAGACGTTTTTTGCTTTTGCCGCAGCTTCGATCTGGCGTGCACCAGCGGCATCCAGCGAGAGCGGCTTTTCGATCAGGCAGGGCTTGCCCGCTGCGATTGCCTGCATGGCCTGCAGCACATGCATGGCACTCGGGGTCGCGATATAGACGGCATCGATATCGGCGTCGGAAAGAAATTCACCTGAATCGCCAAACGCCTTGTCGGCGCCGATACGTCGCCGGAATGTTCCGGCGGTCTCTGATGCTCGCGAGCAGACTGCGGTAACGCGCATTCCGGTACTTGCCTGAATATCGGCAGCAAAGGCGGCGGCTATCGTGCCTGTGCCCCAAATGCCCCAGCGGAAATCCGTTTTTACCTGCTTGTCGCGATTCACGTGCTTGCCCCACCGCTTCATACAGGTGCTATATAACCCATGTAGGGGCTGTCGAGTATTAGTTTTGGAGCGCGGTATGGATGAAAATTGCACAGGTTTAGGAGCAAAACCGAAGGTGGAGTAGTTCTCCATCAAGGTTTTGCGACGCGAAACTGGGCCATTTTCACCATATCCCTTCGGGACGTGGCGGATTTTCTCCCTGAATGCGTCGAACAGCCCTTGTGGAGAATTACTCCACCGCGGTCTGTCCTCCTGTTCAGGAACAAAATCCGTCTCACGCCACGCCCGAAACCTAATACCCGACAGCCCCTAATGCGGCTAACGAAGTTTGTTTATCCTGTCAGGGGAGGTGGACGTGATGCGTGGATTTGTCGTGGCTGTGGCGCGGGATGGCGAGCATCGTTTTTCAAAGCAGGTTGTGCCGGAAATCCGCATCGTCACAGGACTCGGCGTCGAAGGCGACGCGCATCAAGGCGTGACGGTGAAGCACCGTTCACGCGTGCGGGCCGACCCGACGCAACCCAATCTGCGGCAAGTGCATCTCATTCATGCTGAGCTTTTCGACGAGCTTGCGGAAAAGGGTTTTGATGTCGCGCCCGCAGATCTTGGCGAGAACGTCACCACGCGCGGGGTCGATCTGCTGGGGCTGCCGCAGGGCGCTTTGATCCGAATTGGCGACGAGGTTGTTCTGGAAACAACGGGCCTGCGCAACCCTTGCTCCCAGATAGAGAATTTCCAGACCGGGCTTCTCGATGCTGTGCTGGATCGCACGCCCGATGGCGAACTTGTTCGCAAGTCCGGCATCATGACCGTCGTTCTTGCAGGCGGCACGGTGAAGGCGGATGACGCGATAATTGTCGAATTGCCGCCGCTGCCGCATCGCAAGCTGGAACGGGTGTGAAGTGCGTGAAATACAGGTTTTTGGGGTGAGCTAACCGATTTAACCAGACGCTTCCACGGGCAAAACCGGTGATTTTCGTCATGGGAGGTCTATCAACTTTGCGTCATATGCCCTAGATCATCCCACAATAGGATACAGATTGACATGCGCTGCTGCCGAAATCCGGCTGCAGCCTATTCTTATCGGTTCGGCTTGTCGGCGTTCGATGTTCTGCATGTGTCTAGACGACGGCCGGTCGGTTGCATTTCTGAAGGGCACAAAATGGAAAAAGCAGATATCGGAATGGTCGGCCTTGGCGTCATGGGCTCCAACCTGGCGCTGAACATAGCCGAGAAAGGCTACACGGTAGCCGTCTATGACCGTGATGAGCCTGTGCTCAAAGCCTTCATGGAAAAGGCTGGCCCGCTGCGCGACAAGATCATCCCTTGCCCCACTTTCGAGGATCTGGCTGCCAATATCCGCAAGCCGCGTCCCATCATCTTCCTCATCAAGGCAGGCGCTCCCGTGGATGCCGAAACCACCCGCCTCAAGGCTTATCTTGAGAAGGGCGATATCATGATCGACGCCGGTAATTCCGATTACCGCGATACGGTGCGCCGTCTGAAGGCACTTGGCCCCAACGACCCGACCTTTGTCGGCATGGGCGTTTCCGGCGGTGCGGAAGGCGCACGCCATGGCCCGTCGATGATGGTCGGCGGCACTGAGGAAGCCTATGAGCGCATCGCACCGATCCTGCTTGCTGCCGCCGCCAAATATAAGGGCGAGCCCTGCTGCGCGTTGGTCGGCCCGGATGGCGCCGGTCATTTCGTCAAGACAATCCACAATGGTATCGAATATGCCGACATGCAGATGATCGCCGAAATCTACGGCATCCTGCGGGACGGCCTCGGGCTTTCGGCTCCGGCCATCGGTGATGTGTTCGAGAAGTGGAACGAAGGCCCGCTCAACTCCTATCTGATCGAAATCACCGCCAAGGTGCTGAAAGCGACCGATCCGGAAACCGGCAAGGCGATGGTCGACATGATCCTCGATGAAGCCGGTCAGAAGGGCACTGGCCGCTGGGCGGCCATCGAAGCGCAGATGCTTGGCGTTCCGGCAACGGCAATCGAAGCCGCTGTTGCCGCGCGTTCGCTGTCCTCGCTGAAGGCTACGCGTGAGCTTGCCGCAAAGGCCTACAAGCCGGGTTCGCGCAGCCTCGACATTTCCGATCAGGCTAAATTCCTTGCCGATCTGGAGCAGGGCCTGCTTGCTGGCAAAATTGCTGCCTATGCTCAAGGCTTCGCGGTGATGGAAGCCGCCTCGCAGGAGCATGGCTGGAACATTCCGCTTGCCGAAACGGCGCGCATCTGGCGCGCAGGCTGCATCATTCGTTCGCAGCTTCTGGACGATATCGCCCATGCTTTTGAAGACAGCGAAAGCCGCAACCTGCTTTTGGCACCTGCTTTTGTCGAACGCATGAGCAAGGCTTCCAAGGGCCTTCGCCAGATCGTCGCCAAGGCGGCACTCGCTGGCCTGCCTCTGCCAGCGCTTGGCTCAGCGCTCAGCTATTTCGACAGCTTCACGCAGGCGCTCGGCACGGCCAATCTCATTCAGGGCCAGCGCGACTTCTTCGGTTCGCACGGCTTCAAGCGTATCGATAAGGATGGTGATTTCCACGGTCCCTGGGGCGAATAAAATTCGCTATAATTGAAAAAGCCACCCATCGGGCGGCTTTTTTATTTTAATCTGCCAGCACGAGCAGATCATGCGAGGCGAAATGCACCGTCACCTTGTCACCGCGCTGCGGCGGAGGCTGGGTGGGGTCGTTGAACGTGTCGAACGACAGGCGGTTCTTGCCAAGCGCCACACGTGTACGGATGACAGAGCCGAGGAAGTGAACGTCCTCGATCGTCGCATCCAGCGAGGTATCGTGGCTCTTGCGTGCTTCGAGGCTGACAGCTTCCGGGCGCAAGGCCAATGTGACAGGCTTGCCCTTCGGATGATGGTCGAGCTTTTCCTGCACGGTGATGGTGCGGCCGTCGAGTTCGATGCTGTTCTTGCCGGGTTCGCTAACCGAGGCTTCCAGCATGTTGAGTGTGCCGACGAAAGATGCCACGAAGCGTGAGGCAGGGCGGTTATAGATGTCGAACGGCGAGCCGATCTGGTCGGCGCGGCCTTCGTGCATGACCACGATGCGGTCGGAAATCGACAGCGCTTCTTCCTGATCGTGGGTGACGAAGACGGTGGTAATGCCAAGCTTCTGCTGGATGGCACGGATTTCTTCGCGCAAGGATATACGGATTTTCGCATCCAGCGCCGATAGAGGCTCGTCGAGCAGAAGAACCTGCGGCTTGGTGGCAAGCGCGCGGGCCAGTGCCACGCGCTGCTGCTGGCCACCGGACATCTGATAGGGATAACGATCCGCCAGATGGTCGAGACGGATGAGGCCGAGCATCTCCTGCACGGTGGCGTCGATTTCCGCCTTCGGCTTTCCGGCAACGCGCAGGCCGAACGAAACATTCTGCGCCACCGTCATATTCGGGAAGAGCGCATAGGCCTGAAACACCATGCCGATATTGCGCTGGTTGGGCTTGAGATCGACCACATCCTTGCCGTCGATTTCGATGGCACCGTTATCGGGTGCTTCGAAACCGGCGATCATGCGAAGAACGGTTGTCTTGCCGCAGCCCGATGGACCGAGGAAAGAAACGAATTCGCCCTTTTTCACGGCGAGGTTGAAATCGTGGACGACGGTATTGGCGCCGAAGCTCTTTTTCAGGTTTTTGATGTTGAGAAAAGCCATGAATGTTACCCGGCGGTTGTCTTGAATTTATTGAGGCGCGAGACGAGCTGCAGCATGATGATGCTGAGCCACGTGATGCCGAAC
The DNA here is from genome assembly GCF_000017405.1 of Brucella anthropi ATCC 49188. NCBI lineage: Bacteria > Pseudomonadati > Pseudomonadota > Alphaproteobacteria > Hyphomicrobiales > Brucellaceae > Brucella > Brucella anthropi. Next base: position 1,656,412 of record NC_009668.1, on the reverse strand, counting down.
GAAATGATCGCCAGCGCTGACGGTTCGTAGGCGCGGTTTGCGCCGACCAGCTGCAGGTAGGGACCGAAGGCCGGACGGTTCAGAAGCGAAGCTAGCGTGAATTCGCCGATGACGATGGCGAATGTGATGAAGGCACCGCTCATCACACCGGAGATGACGTTCGGGAAAATCACCTTGAACATGATGCGGCCCCAGCCCGCGCCGAGGCTCTGGGCTGCTTCGGTCAGCGTGCGAACATCAATCGTGCGCATCGCTGTGTCGACAGCGCGATACATATAGGGCAGCGACAGCGTCATATAGCCGAACATCAGGAGCAGGTCGGTCGCGCGGGTGGATGCCGTGAACGGCAGCCACGATGACGAGTTGTAGATGCGCAAGTAACCGAACACGATGACGATGGCCGGAATGACCAATGGCATCAGCGTGATGAATTCCATCACCGGGCGCAGTTGCGGCAGGCGCAGGCGCACCCAATAGGCCGTAGGCACCACCAGGAGAACACCGAAAACGATGGTGAGCAAGCCAAGCAGAATCGAATAGCCGAAGGTGGCCTGGAAGTTCGGATCGGAGAACACGACCCGATAGGCATCGAAGGAATATTCGCCGCGCCGCATACGCAGCGAGAATTCGAACGTGCCGATCAGTGGGACGAGGAAGTAGATTGCGCCGATCAGGAAGGCGATCCAGGCCCCAATCTTCTGGGCATTAATGCCTTTCTTTTTCATCGCTGCCACCTCTCGGCGCGAATGCGCAGCCAGATATAGATGAGGTTCGAAACACCCGTAATGACGATCATGCCAAGTGCCAGCGCGTAGCCGAGGTTCTGGTTATGCAGAACGTCGCCGCGGATCTGCGCATAGAGCAGAATCGGCACGATGTTGAGCGAGGAACCCGTCAGAGCGTAGGCGGTTGCGATTGCGCCGAAGGCATTGGCGAACAGCAGAAGCGTCGTGCCGAGCAGGCTCGGCCACAGGATCGGGAAGGCCACCATGCGCCAGTATTGCGCGGTAGTCGCACCCAGAATGGATGAGGCTTCCCGCCATTCCTTTTTCAGACCGTCGAGCGCGGGCGTCAGGATGAGCACCATCAGCGGTATCTGGAAGAACAGATAGGTCAGCGTCAGGCCGAAGAAGGAGAGCAGGTTGAAACCTGTCGAATAGAGATTGAAACCGAACCACTCCCTGAGCAGGATCGTCACAAAGCCGGTTCGCCCCAGTGTCGCCAGAAAGGCGAAGGCAAGCGGCACGCCTGCAAAGTTCGATGCTACGCCTGAAAAGGTCAATACCGTCGGGCGCAGCCACGAAGGCAGGTTGCCGAGAACGACCGCCCAGGCCAGAAAGAAGCCGATGATCGCGCCGCCAATGGCCGATGCGAGACTGACCTTGATCGATACCCAGTACGCGCTCATGATTTGCGGCTGGAACAGATCGTGGATGTTCTGGAGCGTGAAGTTTCCGGCCGGGTCCTGAAATGCACCGATGATGAGATACATCGTCGGCCAGATCAGGAACAAAATGGCGAAGATGAAAAACGGTGTCACGCCAAGCCATGACAACGGAAGTCGGCGCTTGCGCACTCCGCTGGGGGCTGATGTTTCGGCTATTGAACTCATACGTTCTTTCTTTAGACCGGTTCCCGCCAGAACGGAACTGACAGAACCGTTTCGACTTTTGTTCTTGTTTTTTGCGATCGGCAGGCTGCCATTCGCCCCTGCCGGAAATAGCTAGTATTCTTTTTGAACTGCGCATCCTGTTTGCCAAAGAGCGAGACGCTGTTTGGAAAAGAGGACCGGCGGCTCAGATGAAAGCCGCTTTGATATCGCGCCGACCGTTGAGATACGCCGATCTGAATAAACCAGATCAATGTATCTCAACTTTTGTTCTGCACCGCGCATCTTTTCCGAAAACCGTTTCACACTTTTCGGGATGCGCTCTAAGGCCGACGCGATATGTGTTCGATGCGACAAGTGTGTACTTGGCGCTTACAGGTCCTTACTGAACGTTTGCGCCCACGACGCTGTCCCATTCCTTGGTGATCGTGGTCTGTGCGGCCTCAATCTGTTCCAGGGTCGGGAAGATAGCCTTTTCATAGGCTTCTGCCGGCGGCAGCTTGTCGAGCAGTTCCTGCGGGATCTTGCCAGCCTTCGCCATTGCATTGAAGCGGATCGGGTGGCAGTAGCCCTTCAGATAGCCGAGCTGGCCTTCATCCGAATAGATGTGTTCCATCCACAGTTTCGCAGCGTTCGGATGCGGTGCGTAGGCGCTGATTGCCTGAACATACACGCCAGCGATGACGCCCGACTTCGGAATGACGGTTTCGATTTCCGGGTTGCCCTTGAGCGTGTCGCGATCGGCGAGAGCGTTATAGTCCCAACGGACGACGATCGGGGTCGAACCCTGTGCCAGCGAGGCAGCCTTGCCGATGACCGGAACGAAGTTGCCGTTGGCATTCAGTTCCTTGTAGAATTCAAGGCCCTTCTTGCCTGCAGCTTCGCCCGGTTCACCGCCACGGGCGATACCGGCGGCATGAACGCCGAGGATGGCCTGTGCGGAAACGCGCGGATCGCCTGCAAGCGCAACAGAGTTGGCATAGTCGCTCTTGAGAAGGTCTTCCCAATCCTGCGGGATGTCCTTGACGATGTCCTTGTTCACTTCGAAGGCCAGAACGCCGTAATAATCGCCGTACCAGTAGCCTTCAGCATCCTTGGCGCTGTCCGGAATTTCGTCCCATGTTGCAACCTTGTAAGGCTGGATGAGGCCGTCCTTCTTGGCCGATGCGCCGAAGGCGAAGCCGACGTCGATGACGTCAGGAGCCTGCGGGCCCTTGTTGTCCTTGTTGGCCTTGATGGCTTCGATTTCATCGCCCGAACCGGCGTCCGGGTTCAGTTCGTTGACCTTGAGGCCGTACTTGTCCTTGAAGCTCTTGATGATTTCGCCATAGCCGCACCAGTCATGCGGGAGTGCGATGGTGGTCAGTTCGCCTTCTGCCTTGGCAGCGGCGATCAGTTCGGCTGACGGTTCAGCAGCGGCGATGGAAACCCCGGCAACGGCGATTGCCGTCGAAAGCGACAGCAGACGCGCTGTGTAAGCAAGCATTGTTTGACTCCCCTGTTTAAGGTCCGGCGAACGCCCCCGGTCGATTCCGGTGCTCGCGCATTCCCGATACCCGCCCTACATGACGGTTGGATGACAGTTTATGGATTGTCACAAACTGTCAGCGGTGGAAAGTGAAACACGTTTTCAGGGACTTAGCAATTCATCCGTTAGCGGGAGCAGCATTTTTATGACAGGAAATGTGACAGCAAATTCACCGCTGTCACAATTCTGCGAGAGGCTTTTCCCTGCGCGACAAGGGTTTGTCCCAGCGCGGCATCAATGTCGGATATCGGGGATAAACGAAAACTTCCGAAAGTTGAATGAACCCTTGCGGGTTTCGTATGAAGTTGTGAGGTGGAAGGTTTAATGCCCTCCACCACCACCGGCGACCTGCTTCGGTTTGCGCAGCATAACGGCGCAGACAGCAAGCGAGCAGAACATCATCGTGAGAATGAAGAACACATCGATGAAGGAGAGCAGGGTAGCCTGCTGGCGCACAATGCCGGAAAGCTTGGCAATGGCGATTGTTGCGCCGTCCATGCCAGCCGCATTGTATTTGGCTGTCAGACTGGCGATCATTTTCTCCGCTTCGGCATTGCCCCAGCGGACATGCTCCGCCAGACGCTCATAGTGCATGTCACCGCGACGGGTCAGAATCGTGTTGATCACGGCAAGGCCAACAGCGCCACCCAGATTACGGGTCAGGTTGAAAAGACCCGACGCATTTTTCAGCAGAGCAGGCGGAAGCGTGCCGAGCGCCAGATTGTTGATCGGCACCATGCAAAGCATCAGTGAACAACCGCGCAGGATCTGCGGTAGCAGCAGTTCGTAGAAATCCCAGTCTGCAGTGAGGCCGGTCACCATCCATGTGCCTGCCGCAAAGCCGAGGAAGCCGATCATCATCATCAGACGCGGATCCATGCGGTTTGACAGGAAGCCTGCCAATGGCGCGGTGAAGAACATGGCAAGGCCGCTGACGAACAGCGCTTCACCAATCATCAGGGCATCGTAGCCGCGTATGCTGCTGAGATAGAGTGGATAAAGATAGGTAAGGCCATAGAGGCCGACGCCCATCACGAACGAAAACAGTGAGCCAAAGGCAAAGTTGACGTTCTTGAAGGCGCGCAAGTCCACAATGGGTTCTTCAGCCGTGAAGGCCCGGAAGAAGAAGAGAATACCACCGATGATCATGACGCCGGTCAGAATGAAGATGGCTTCATCCTGCAGCCAGTCGTTACGCGGGCCTTCTTCAAGCACATATTCCATCGAGCCGAGGAAAGCTGCCATGCCGGCAAGGCCCCACCAGTCGAACTTGCTGAGGAGCGAACTGTCGCCTTCGTCGAAGTCGATGAGGTTCCATGCGGCGATGGTGACCAGAATGCCAGGACCGACATTGACCAGAAACAGCCAGTGCCAGGAGAAGGCGTGGCTCAGATAGCCGCCTACCGTGGGGCCGATGGTAGGCGCAAGCGTTGCCACAAGGCCAATCATCGGCGAGACGATCGAGCGCTTGGAAGGCGGGAAGATGGTGAAGGCAGCCGCGAACACGCTGGGGATCATGCCGCCGCCGATGAAGCCCTGAATGGCGCGGTAGACGATCATCTGCTCGATGTTCGTCGCTGTCGCACAGAGCATACTTGCGAGGGTAAAGCCTGCCGCCGAAAGGGTGAAGAGAACGCGCGTCGACATCAGGCGTCCGAGGAAGCCCGACAGCGGAATCATGATGACTTCGGCAATCAGGTAGGATGTCTGAACCCAGGATATTTCGTCGGAACTGGCACTCAGACCCGCCTGAATTTCAGCAAGCGATGCCGAGACGATCTGGATGTCCAGGATCGCCATGAACATGCCGAACACCATGGCCAGAAAGGCTACGGCCTTCTTCGGGTCGATGCGGTCATCCGCCGGGGCTACTGGCCCCATTGTCGTATCTGCGGCCATGACGGCGCACTCCGGAATGGAAGAGAAAGGCGGCGCGAAATCCGTTTCGCCGCGCCGCCATGTGTTACTTCAATAGGATCTGCCGATTTCGATCAGTCGGCTTTTTCGTCGGGTGCCGTACGCGTATCGATATCAACCACGACACTCAGGCCCGCGCGAATCTTGCCGGATTCGAGCGCTTCCTTCGGGATCATGATGCGAACAGGAACGCGCTGCACGATCTTGGTGAAGTTGCCGGTTGCATTTTCCGGAGGCAGCAGCGAGAACACTGCACCCGAGGCCGGGGCGATGGACGCGACCTTGCCGTCGAATTTCGTGCCGTCGATTGCATCGACATAGATATGCGCGGTTTCACCGGTCCTGATCTTTGCGAGCTGCGTTTCCTTGAAGTTCGCGTCGATATAAAGCTCATTGACCGGAACAAGTGCCGCGATTTTCTGGCCCGGCGAAACGAGATCACCCTTCTTGCCAGCAAGATTACCGATCACACCGTCGAACGGCGCGCGCAGCGACGTGAAGGAAAGATCGCGCGCGGCTTTATCGCGGGCAAGTTCCAGCGATTTCATCGTGCTGTCGGCTTCGCTATATTGAGCGTTGAGCACTTCGATATTGGCCTTGGCGGAAGCGACCTGCGCATCGCCGCCAGCGACCTTGGCGCGTGCCTGGTCCAGTGAGGACTGCGCCGTATCGAGATCAGCCTGCGCGACGAAACGCGTTTCGTGCAGCTTCTGCACGCGTGCAATCGTGTTTTGCGCATTGGTCAGGACTGCTGTTGCGGCCTGCTTGTCGGCATTGGCCTGCAGAAGAATGGCCTGCGCAGCATCGGTCTCAGCCTTGATGCGGATGAGGGTCTGCTTCTGGGTTGCGAGCTTGGCTTCTGCTTCATCGAGCGCGATCTGGTAATCACCCGCGTCAAGCTGGAAGATGACGTCGCCAGCCTTGACCTGCTGGTTCGCGACCACCGGGATGTTTTCGATATAGCCCGTAACCTTCGGCGCGATGGACGCAATATCGCCCTGCACATAAGCGTCGTCGGTTGAAACCATGAAACGTCCAACTGTCCACCAGTCATAGGCAAACCAGAGGCCTCCGGCGACCGCGACCGTCAGAATGCCGGGAAGAAGGACACGTTTGCCGAAGCCCTTTTTCTTTGCAGGTTCTTTGGCAGTTTCCTTTGGGGCGGCTTCCTGCGGGGTCGGTACGGTATGGGGCTGCGATCTCTCGTTCAGAGGCGCCTCACTTGTCGCTGGCTGGGTTGCCGAGGCGAAGTTCTTGGCGTTGGGGAACGGATGAATATCGGCCTTATCAACGGACTTCGGGGCGGACATAGGGGAAACTTTCTGCACATCCTTCGGATTGAACCGTTCGGTTCGATGTTGACATAGATCAATAAGATGCGCATATCAAGAGGATATCGAACCGCTTGGTTCGAAAAAAGTTAAGAGTCTCGAAGAATGAAGCCTGATCGCAACACCAAAGGAACACCGGATACGATGATGCATGACCGGAACCGGCATGATGAAAAAGGTGTCGGCCGACCCGGAAACAGCAAATCGTCCTGCTCCGAAACGGAATGCGGTCGCACGCGGCTCGGCGCCGGTCAGGACCCTGCAAAACGCCGCCAAATCCTTGAAGGCGCTCAGGATGTGTTCCTGCGCATGGGGTTTGACGCAGCCAGCATGAACGACATCACGCGCGAGGCTGGCGTGTCGAAGGGAACGATCTACGTTTACTTCAACAGCAAGGAAGATCTGTTCGTCGCACTATGCGAGCATTACCGCGATACAATGTTTCGTGAACTGATCGAAAAACTCGACAAGGGTTTTAATTCGCGCCAGCAGTTGACCGACTTCGGCGTGGCGCTGGTCACGCTGATAACCTCGCCGACGGCAGTGCGTGCACAGCGCATTGTTCTGGGTGTCAGCGAGCGCAAGCCCGAGCTTGCAGCCCGCTTCTACGAGCGCGGACCGAAGCGCAGCCTCGTTCTCATGGCCGAGTATCTCGATGATATGATTAAGAATGGCGAACTGGAGCCTTTCGATCCCGAGAAAATGGCCTATCAGCTCTCTGATTTGTTCCTGTCTGGCCTCTATCGGCCTCGCCTGTTTGGCGTTTTGCCGGAGCCGCCATCGGCGGAAACGATTCGTAAAAACGTTGAGCTCGCCATCGACTTTTTCTACCGTGCCTATGGCACGGAGCAGCGAAGTGTTCAAAAAGAGAACAGTTGATTTTTACAAATCGATTTAGAAAATTTTATTTTTCGCTCAATCAATAAATTTTGCTTGAGGGCCATAATTTACGCACTGTTCTTGTGTGTAAAGGATTGCAATCCATTAATTGCGGGTTGCCAGAGACTACATTTTTTATGTCACTTATAAACGATTGAAAAGTTCTAGGGACACGATTCGCTGATATTTCAAGACGGCAACAAAGTAACCCTCGGACTTGCGTACCAAGGATATTGTAAAAATGACACTCGATCTCATTCATTTTCCGAATTTCAAAAAGACCTTCTTTGGAACGGCCTTCCAAAGCGACACCCTTGCTCTCCTGACGCGAATTCGCGATGAGATCGGTTGCCGCCACATCATGCATACCTATCGCGGGCGCATGGGTGACTGCACGAAAACCACTTCTTCCGATCTGACAGTCGTGATGACCGTGCCGACCTCCTGGACTGCGCGTTATTCCACCAAGAATTATTTCGTCATCGATCCGATCTTTCAGGAAGACGCGCCTTATTTCCAGAATGATGCCAGCGGTATAGTTCGCGATCTTCAGGAAGATGCCAATGAGTGCCCGTCCATTGCTGAACTGCTGCAGGATGCGGAAAAGCACGGACTGGGCAACATCTTCGTCGCCGTGTCAGCCCGGAGCCAGAAAGGTGCTGTGGGATGCACCTTGTTCATGTTCGAGATGAGCCCCGACGAGGATCGCGAGCAATTTGTGGCCAAGCTTCGCCCGCGCCTGCTGAGCCTGTCCGGGATCATTCATTCAGCCCTGTGCGGCTGCAAGGATGTTGCGACGGTCGCAAGCCTTCTCACCCCGCGTGAAGTCGATTGCCTGCGTTGGGCCGCGAACGGCAAGACGGATGGAGAGATTGCGGAAATCCTGAGTATCGCGCGCTGGACCGTCGTTACCTATCTCCAGAATGCGAAGATCAAACTCAACTGTTCCAACCGCACGTCGGCTGTCGCGACGGCGCTGTCGCTCGGCATCATCGAAATGCCGGAAGTTCACCATCTGGTGTAGTTCAGCCGCAGTATAAAGACCTGATTATAACGACACCGGATGCTGAGACATCCGGTGTTTGTTTATTCTTCTCGCCACATCTGCCTCGCGCAAAACCGCTTCGCACTTTTGCTGGAAATGCTTCAGGCTCTTTTTCTGAGCGGCAGACGGGCAGCGTCGAATGCGTTGGCAAGCCTTGCCGTATTTTTGGCTGGGTCTTCATCCGCATCTTCGAAGGCGATATGGTTCAGCTCTACTCCGGCGGTCTTGTCGGTCAGCGTCAGGCGGAAATAGGCATAGACGCCCTGATTGCGGAATTCCATGTCGAGCACGATGGCTGGAGCCGACTGCCAGTCGCAGAGATATTCGCCGCCATGGCCGAGTTCCAGCGTGCCGGGAAAGAAATAAAGCTCGGTAGCTGAACTGACGATATCGGCGATATTGGCAAAAAGCTCGCAGCGTATGAAAGCAATGTAATCCGCCGGATCGACCAGACGAAGATCGGTTGCGACCTCAACCAGGTTCTGGGCAATAATCGCCTCGCGCTCGTTCGAGAATTGCAGGCTCTTCATGGTTTCACCGCCGATCTGGGGGAACAGGCTGTCACTGTTCTGAAATATATAAAAATCATGGCTATTCATCAATGTATCGCGTGCCGTGCATTGATCACCCGGATAAGCTCGGCAACAGCCTTGTAGAATTCGGGCGCGATCATCTGGTCGACATTGACCTGTTTATAGAGCGCGCGCGCCAGCGGAACGTCCTCGAATATCGGGATGGAATGCTGCGCTGCAATCTCTCTTATCTTCAGTGCTATGAGATCCTGTCCCTTTGCTACAACGATCGGGGCTGCATCCTGATCGGGCTTGTAGCGCAGTGCTACGGAAAAATGAGTCGGATTTGCGACGATCAGCGTTGCCGTCGGAACGGTGTTGATCATGCGGCGGCGCGCACGGTCGCGGCCAAGCGAACGCAGGCGCGATTTGACCAGCGGGTCGCCTTCCGACTGCTTCAGTTCGTCTTTGACTTCCTGTCGCGTCATGCGCAGTTCCTGCCGCCAGTGAATGCGTGACCAGGCAAGGTCGAATGCCGCAATTGCGGTAATGGCCAGAACATTGGCGACGAGCAGGCGCACCATGTTCTCGCGCAGAAACTCCGGCAAGGCGCTCGGGTCGGAAGCGACCGCATCTGTGAAAAGACTGTTGCCGTTGAAGAAGACGACAAAGACGATGACACTTGCCGCCAGAAATTTCGCCAGCGATTTGAGGAATTCCACCTGACCGGCGCGCCCGAAAATCCGCTGCCAGCCTTTAAGCGGAGATATGCGGGATGCCTGCGGGCGGATGCGTTCGCCAACGAAGCGCGGCGCATTCTGGAATGCGGAGGCTGCAATACCGGCAAGCGGAATGATGATGAACACCGGCACCAGGGCTGCACCGACTGCCAGCGCCAGCACGCCGAACAAGCGGCTTGCATCTTCCGCGCTGTTGAGGAGCCAGTCCTCGGGGCGGTCGATTAGTTCGCGCAGGAAGACGGCGAGCTTCGTGGTGGCAGGCCCTGCGACAAAGACCGCGATAATCAGAAAGGAAGCAATACCGGCGAGGATCGGCGTTTCGCGGGAGAAGGGCATATTGCCCTTTTCCAAGGCGTCGCGGATCTTCTGCTCGGTGGCTTCTTCTGTTTTGCTTTCCTTGTCAGCATCATCTGCCATGGGTCACACAGGATCAGGACGAAGCTTCGCTTGCGTCGAGGGTGATGATACCGCGCTCGGAAAGATCGATGGCGATACGGGCTATCGTGCGGCGCGCATCGGCAATGTTCTGCGCGGTTATGTTGCCCTGCTCGGCGCCAAGCTCGGTTTCCACCATGCGGCGACCACGGGTCGAGAGCGACGAGAGAACGAGCTCCTGAAGCCTTGTGTCTGCTCCACGAAGTGCGGTTGCGATCTGTTCCGTCTGCACTTCATCGAAGAGCAGCAGGCGCGCGCGCTGCGACAGGCGCTCGATGTCTTCGAAGGTGAAGAGCTTGGCCTTGATGCGGTTGAGATCGTCGCGGTTGAGATCTTCCAGGCTCGCCATCAGTTCTTCCATCTCGCTTCTGTCGAGCTGGTTGAAGATGTTGGCGATCTGGCCGTGATGCGCCTTGACCGGACCGGAATCGCTGCGACCGAGAAGATCGCGCCGCAGCACGTCTTCGAGAAGTTCCGCAGCCGCCGGTGCCACATTGCCAATATGAAGCGAGCGCTGCACGACGGCATTGCGCAGCTGAGGCGGCAAGACGACGAACAGCCGGGCTGCGAGGTCGGATGGCAGCTTCGACACGATATAGGCGATGATCTGCGGATGCTGGTCGGTCAGATAGGCCTGCAGGTTATCAACCGGCAGGCGCCCAAGCTGCACCCAAACCGATTCCTGAACGAGCTGCGGCTGAACGCGGTCTTCCAGAACTGCATCGACTTCTTCCTGCGGCAGAGCTTCCCGCAAGAGACCTTCGAACCGTTGGGCGGCTTCTGAAACTGGCGCGCCTTCGGCAAAGGAATCCTCGAACTGCTTGACCAGCTGTTCGAAGTCGAGCGGAGAAATCGGTTCCAGCGTACGGGCATGACCGGCAAGCTTGCGCAGGTCCTCGGCATTGAAATGCTTCAGAAGACGTGAGGCAGCGGGGCGTCCGATGGCAACGAGGATCGCTGCCGCCTTTTGCGGGCCGGTCAGCGTATCGACGAGGCCGGTAGCGCCGCCTTCAAGGTCTTCCGCGAGGGCTTGCTGTTCATTGTCGGCCATGGTCACGTCCGTTACTTGCCGATGATTTCGGTGAGGCTGACACCGAAGCGCGAGGAATCGTCTTCAAGGACGATCACTTCGCCACGGGCGATGACGCGGCCATTGACCACGATATCGACCGGATCGCCGATCTGCTTGTCGAGGGTGATGACCGCACCGCGACCAAGCTTCATCAGATTGGCAACTGGCATGGTCGTGCCGCCAAGAACAACCTGAACATCGACAGGGATGCCCATGATGAGTTCGAGATTGGGTTTGGATGCGCCCTTCTGCGTGCCGCGCGGCTTTTCCTCGCGCAGTTCCTCAATGGCTTCGTCCAGTTCCTGCTGCATGTTCTTGTCCTTGTTGTCAGCGCTCATGCCTGCCCCGCAAGTTCGACGGTAGCTTTACGAACCGCGCGATGCACGAAAACCGGCAGCGCGTTCTTTTCCTTCGGGAGCGATTGTTCGGTGGCAGTGGCGATCTTGTCTTCGGTGCGCGGCGAGCTGTCAGCGACGTTGCGCGCATGGCGGATGTCGCGGGTCAGGGCCTTGCGCAGCCTGTTCAGTTCTTCGATGGCTTCTTCCATTTCGCGGCGCACGCGCTGCGTTTCGGCAAGACGGGCTTCGAGCTTGTTGTTTTCGTCCGTCAGGTCGGTGCGTTCGCTCTGGATCGCCTTGACGGCGCGCTCCAAACCGTTGGAGGCGGCTGCAACGCGCAGCGCCAGCAGCTTGCCAAGCTTGATCGTCTCGTTGGCTTTGCGGCCAACCACGATGAGCGCAGCAAGCGAGGCAAGAGCCATCAATGTGGAAAGCACGTTAGCCAGCAACAAGCTCATCGATGAAATCCTCTTCCTGATTGACCGGGTCGCCGACCTTGACTGTGAAATGAATGCCCGATTTGCCGAGCGTGCACTTGAAAAGCTGCTGATCGCCGGCGCGCAGGCGCACTTGCTTCATGGCATCGACAGGCAGTTTGAGAACCTGACCGATTTCGAGCATCGACAAGGCGTCCAGCGTCATCGACCCCTGCTGGATGAAAGCTTCGAGTTCGATGCGGGCACGGCTGACTTCCTGCCGCATCTTCTTCGCCCAGCTCGGATCGGTCTGGTTCATCGGACGGCGCAAAAAGGCTGCCACGGCATCCTGCATCGGCTTGTGCGTGCTGCGCGGCAGCAGCAGATGAACCTGCCCGGTTTTGCCTGCGGCAGTAACATCGATGCGGCAGGCGAAAAGGCGCGAGCGCTCGAAATTCTCACGGTCGAATTCGGCTGTGTCGGTGCATTCACCGGCGGTAAAAAGCGCCTGTCCGTTTGCGGCAAAAACCTGATCGAGAGAACTGGCGAGATGACCGGCAAGAAGAGCGGAAATCTTCTGTTCCAGCATGCCGAAAGGCCGGTCCTCATCGACAGAGCCGACATGGCCCTGTGCGCCATACATGGCTTCGATCACGGAGAAAACGAGCGTCGCATCGGCGGTGAGATAAAGTGTGCTGCCCCAACGCTCGGCCTTCAAAGGTGCGATGATCGCAGCCTTGTCGAGAATATCGGCAAAGGCAGCATCGTCAGTGCTTTCCACCTGGCCTGCTTCAACGTCGAATGCGGCAGCGCAGCCATGTTTCAGCCGGTCACAGAAATGGGTCGAGGCATCCTTGAACACATGGGCAAGCGACTTCAGGTCGTCGCCTGAAAGACCCGCTGCACGCAGCAGGTTCTCGGCCAGAACATCGCTTTTGCGGTTTTGCCCCAATGTGGCTGTGTCGGGGGTAGTCATCTTACGCTGCCTGCTGGGTCGGCGCGCTCGCCATGGTTTCCTGCTCGACCACATCGATGGTCGGGCGATCATAGGCGGAGATGGTCTTGCGGCCATATTCCACGGCGATCTGCGGCAGGGAGCCGTTCATATAGGCGAGAAGCGTCTGCTTCACGACGATGTAGAGGCGATTGTTCTTTTCGCGGGTCGATTTGATCTTGGCTGCGATCGGGCCGACCACGCCGTAAGAGAAGAAGATGCCGGCAAAGGTGCCGACAAGGGCGGCACCGATCAGATGGCCCAGCACTTCCGGCGACTGGTCCAGCGCGCCCATGGCTTTGATGACGCCGAGAACAGCGGCAACGATGCCGAGTGCCGGAAGGGCTTCGGAAATGCTGACCATGGCGTGGTAGGGCTTGAGCTTGTCGCGGGCGATGGTGTGGATTTCCTCGTCCATCAGCGCCTCGATTTCATGCGAGCGCACATTGCCCACGATGATGAGGCGGCAATAGTCGCAGATGAAATGGGTGAGGTCTTCTTTCTTCAATACGCTCGGATAGGCCTGAAAAATCGACGATTCCTTCGGGTTGTCGATATGCACTTCCACTTCGTTGCGCGACTTGGCGCGCAGCTCGCGCATCAGGCTGTAGAGCACGCCCAGAACGTCGAGATAGTCGCGCTGCTTTGGAACCGCATTGCTGAATGCTTCCATGCAGGCGCGGCCCGTGTCTTTCACGAGCGAGAAAGGGTTGGCGATGAAGAAGGTCCCGAGTGCCGCACCCAGAATGATGACGAATTCCCAGGGCTGAATGAGCACGCTGACATGTCCGCCCATGGCGATAAAGCCGCCCAGCATACAACCCAGTGTGATGACAAGACCGACGATAATGCCCAAAGCTCGAGACTCCCGCGTACAAGTTCGTTCATTGCACCTTATGGATCGCGGCTTGCGCGAAGCTTGCCAACTGGCACGGGCGGAAGCCAGCTTCGGACAAGCTTGGTCTTTCATAAAGGATCGAAATACCGGAAGGGGGTCATGCGCATGGTCGATACGATGACGAGCTATCGCCTGATCGCGTCGGATATGGCGCGGTCGTTGCAGCGTGTTTCGAAGGAACCGATGGTGGAGCGGGAAACCGCCTACTACAAGGAGAATATCGGCAAGGTGAAATCCATCGATGATTTCATGGCCGATAGCCGCCTTTATAATTACGCGATGAAGGCGTTCGGTCTGGAAGACATGGCCTTCGCCAAGGCGTTTGTCCGCAAGATTTTGACCGAAGGCATCACGAGCGATGATGCCATGGCGAACAAGCTGACCGACAAACGCTACAAGGAATTTGCAACCGTCTTCGACTTTGCAGGCAAGGGCGCAGAGGCGACTGAGAGCACTGCGGCCCAACAAGGTGTCGTGGACAAATATCTTCGTCAGACGCTGGAAACGGAAGCCGGAAGCCAGAACGAAGGCGTGCGGCTGGCACTCTATTTCGCACGCAAGGCGCCGACGATCACCAATGCCTACGAAATCCTTGGCGACAAGGCGCTGGTGTCGATGATCCAGACGACCTTCGGCTGGCCATCCAGCATATCCAACGCCGATGTCGACAAGCAGGCGAAGATGATCGAGGACAAGATCGACTTCACCAAGATGTCCGATCCCGATTACGTATCGAAGCTCATTTCGCGCTTTACCGCCATGTATGAGATGAACAATCCAACGGCGAGCAGCCCGGCGTCGATTGCGTCCCTGCTTCTGGGCGGAACCTCGTCCGTCGGCATTTCGATGGATATTCTCAGCACCTTGCAGAACTTCAAGCCGGGCGGGCGTTAGGCGATGCAGAATAATTCGATTTATGTCGGGCTTTCGTCGCTCATCACGCTGGAACGGCGGATGGATGCCATTGCTCATAATGTCGCCAATGTCTCAACGGTCGGTTTCCGGGGCGAGGGCACCAAGTTCGATACCATCGTTTCGAACAAGGCCAGCGACGATGTGAGTTTCGCTACGGCGGGCAAGAGCTTCATCCGTACCGAAGCAGGCCCTATGATCAAGACCGACAATCCGCTGGATGTTGCGGTCAAGGGCGATGTCTGGATGTCGGTCTCGACACCGCAGGGGCAGATTTATACGCGTGACGGGCGCATGAACATGCTGCCGACGGGCGATCTCGTTTCCATCACCGGCCATCCGGTTCTCGATGTCGGCGGTGCCCCCATCGTACTCAATCCCGGCGGCGGCGCACCGAAGATTTCAAGCGACGGCGCAATCTACCAGAACGGAGCACAGATCGGTGCCATCGGTCTTTACACTATCCCGGCCGATGCCGACCTGACCTATGCAGGCACATCCGGCGTGATCCCGAACAAGCCTGCCCAGCCGGTGGCCGACGACAACAGCGTGGGCGTCGTGCAGGGCATGATCGAGGGATCGAATGTTGATGCCATGACGGAGATGACCCGCCTCATCAGCGTGAGCCGCGCCTTCGAGCAGGTCAACAATCTCTTGTCGCAGCAGGAAAGCACCGTCTCTGAAGCCATCAAGACCCTGGGCTCCAGAAACGGATGACGCCTGATCTGCCGCTCTCCCGTCTGGCCGCTTTTGCCCGTCAGCAATCGGTGGCGCCAAAGCCGCTCACCGGTATCGGCGGAACGGTGAGCGACGTGTCACGCTCGGCGATTGCCGTGCGCGGGCTTTCGCGTGATGCGCATTTGGGCGATGCGGTGGCGATCCACGCGCAAGGCGGCCAGAGCCTTGCCGAAATCATTCGGGTGGCTGACACGCAGGTGCTGGTCAAACCCTTCGATGACCGCATCATTCCGTCGCTTGGCGCTGCGGTTTTCGAGGAAGGGCCGATGCGCATCCGCCCGGCACTCGAATGGCGCGGACGTGTCATCAATGCGCTGGGCGAGGCGGTTGACGGGAAGGGCGCGTTGCAGCCCGGTACCCGGCCAATGGCATCCGAGAGCCTTGCACCGGCTGCCTTGCGCCGCGGGCGGGTGGATCGCGGCTTGCGTACAGGCGTCAATGTCATCGACATTTTCACGCCGCTTTGCTTCGGCCAGCGTATCGGCATCTTTGCAGGATCGGGTGTCGGCAAATCGACGCTGCTTGCGATGATGACGCGTGCGGCGGATTTCGACACGGTGGTACTGGCTTTGACCGGCGAGCGTGGACGCGAAGTGCGCGAGATGCTGGAAGAGACCATGGCAGGTCACCTGGACAAAACGATAACCGTGGTTGCAACGGGCGATGAAAGCCCGATGATGCGCCGCCTCGCGCCCAATACGGCGACGGCCATCGCCGAATATTTTCGCGATCTTGGTCAGAATGTCCTGCTGATCGTCGACTCCGTCACGCGCTTTGCCCATGCAGCGCGTGAAGTGGCGATTGCCGCTGAGGAACCGCCGGTTTCGCGTGGCTATCCGCCAAGCGTCTTCAGCCAATTGCCACGTCTTCTGGAGCGCGCGGGGCCGGGTATCACGGAAGCGGGAGGCAGCATCACCGGCATCTATTCGGTACTGGTCGACGGCGACGATCACAATGATCCGGTTTCCGACACGATCCGCGGCACGCTGGACGGCCACATCGTGCTTGACCGCGCGATTGCAGCGCAGGGACGCTTTCCGGCGGTCGATATTCCGGGCTCGGTTTCGCGCCTTGCGAAACACAATTGGACGCCGGAACAACGCAAGCTGGTCAGCCAATTGCGGGGCATGGTTGCCCGTTTTGAGGAAACGCGCGACCTGCGGGCCATCGGGGCGTACCAGAAAGGCCATGACGGCCTTCTGGACCAGGCGGTCGATCTTGTGCCGCGCATTTACGACGCCTTGCAGCAATCGCCGGAAACCGGCCTATCGGACGATCCCTATAACGACCTTGCCGCAGCACTGCGCGGCGACAGACAGGCGCAACACGCATGATGACGGGCTTTCGCAAGACAAAGGAAGAGAAACTCCTTGCAGATCTGACGGCGGAGGTCGAGGCCGCTGCACGACAGGAAGGCATGAAGAAGCCGCAGAGCAAGGTGGATCGCTACCTCAAGATCGCGGCCATCACACTCGCCGCCGGAAGTGCGATGCTGCCTTTCGTCACCTATCTTCAGCGCGTCGATCTGGGTTCGCCCGAGAAGGCCGAGCGCAAGATCATCGATCCGCTGGACCGTTCGGAACAGAAAACGGTGCGTCGTTTTCCGTCCTTCCGACCATCGGAGCAGGTTGCGCCGAATGCCGATGTGGACAACACGATGACAGGCTCGGTCATGTCGAACGGCAAGGGGCTTCCGGGCACCGGCATGGGCAATGGCGGCGATGGAAGCGGGGATGGGCAGGCGTTCCCGAAGCCGGTTTTCGCGCTGCGCGAAGTCGTCGGCGGCATGGCGATGATCGAGGATACGTCAGGCTACTGGTTCGTCGAAAAAGGCTCGTTGCTGCCGGATGGCAGTCACCTTGTCTCAATCGGTCGCGGTGCTGGCACCTGGCAGCTCACGACATCGTCGGGCGATGTGATTGAGATGCGGAGGTGAGGGGGAAGGCAATAAGGCCCTCCTGCCCTATCCTCCCGCAAGCTTGACGCAAGTTCCGGCCTTTAAGTTAATCAACTGTAAAGGCGGGAAACTCCATGAGCTCCATTCATCTTTTCGATCTGGCTGCAAGGCAGGCGCAGTGGTTGTCGGTGAGACAAGCCACTGTTGCGGGCAATGTCGCTAATGCGAACACGCCGGATTTCCGGGCGCGGGACGTGCAGCCTTTCGCGGATGTACTGGACAAGACGCAGCTTACCATGGCTGCCACCAGCCCCCTGCATCTGGAATCCGGGGCCGACGGGATTACCGGTGCGCGCCTGCGGCCGGACGACATCACCGAGCAGACCCATTCCGGCAATACGGTCGATGTCGAACAGGAAATGATGAAGGCCGGTGAGATCGCCCGCGAATATTCGCTCAACACAAGCATCGTCAAAGCGTTCCATCGCATGATGCTTTCGGTCGCGAAGGGGTAGTTATGTCTTCCGATGCCTTGCAAAGCACATTGAAGATCGCAGCGTCGGGCCTTTCAGCCCAATCGACGCGTCTGCGCATCGTTTCCGAAAACATCGCCAATGCGCAGTCCACCGCCGAGACTGCCGACGCCGATCCCTATCGCCGCAAGACGGTGTCCTTCCGTACCGAGCTGGAACAGGGCACAGGAGCCGCCGAAGTTCGCATTGCCGAAGTCGGCAAGGACACATCGCCCTTTATCGAGCAATACGAGCCGAGCCATCCCGCAGCGGATGAGCGCGGCTATGTCCGTTACCCCAATGTCAACATGGTCGTCGAAATGGCGGACATGCGCGAAGCCAATCGTTCCTATGAAGCCAATTTGCAGGTCGTGAAACAAGCCCGTGAGCTGATTTCCATGACCATCGATCTCTTGAGGAGCACATAATGTACGACTCGATCATGAGCATTTCGGCGCGCAATGCCCTGTCGCGCCTCTCGGAAACCGTAGCCGAAAAGGGCGTGGGTTCCACTTCCGCGCCGCAGGCTGTTCCGGCAGCTCCGGGTGCCTCGTTCGGCGAAGTTCTGTCTCAGATGACGGATTCCGTCGGCCAGAAGCTGCAGACGGCTGAAGCGACGTCCATTCAGGGCATCAAGGGCGATGCGCCGGTGCGCGATGTGGTCAGCTCAGTCATGGAAGCCGAACAGTCGCTTCAGACGGCCATCGCGATCCGCGACAAGATCGTGCAGGCCTATCTCGAAATCAGCCGTATGCCCATCTGATTTGCGGTAGCCAAGGATAAATAAGCCATGAAAGCCCTGACGATCGCCGCCACCGGCATGAACGCCCAGCAGCTCAATCTGGAAGTGATTGCCAACAACATCGCCAATATCAACACAACGGGCTTCAAGCGCGCGCGTGCGGAATTTTCCGATCTTCTTTATCAGTCCGAGCGTACGGCAGGCGTGCCCAATCAGGCTAACCAGTCCATCGTGCCGGAAGGCGCTCTGGTTGGCCTTGGCGTGCAGACGGCAGCGGTGCGCAATCTCCATATGCAGGGCAGTTTCAACCAGACCGGCAATCCATTCGATCTGGCTTTGACCGGCAAGGGCTGGTTTCAGATTCAGAGCCCGACCGGCGAGACGCTTTATGCGCGCGCTGGCGCGTTCAACAAGAATGCCGATGGCCAGCTTGTGACGCTCGATGGCAATCCTGTCGAACCGGCGATCACCATTCCGCCAGACGCCGTTGAAGTGACGGTCACCGATACGGGACAGGTTTTCGCCAAGCTGCAGGATCAGGTCAATCAGGTCGATCTCGGCCAGCTGACCCTCGCCAACTTCACCAATGAAGCGGGTCTGGAGCCGCTCGGCGGCAATCTCTATCGCGAGACGGAAGCATCCGGCGGTCCGCTGGTCGGCGTGCCAGGCGATCCGGGCTACGGCTCGATCAAGCAGGGCTATCTCGAAGCGTCGAATGTCGATCCGGTGAAGGAAATCACCGATCTCATCACGGCGCAGCGTGCCTATGAAATGAATTCCAAGGTTATTCAGGCTGCCGACGAAATGGCGGCAACCGTATCGAAGAACTTGCGCTGACGGTGATGGCGATGGGCTGTGTGAAGGCGATCTTTCAAAAGAAAAGGCTGGTTCTTGCCGGTGGCTTCCTGCTTGCCGCAATGGCTGGTGCAAGTGCGGCAGACCGCATCGCCTTTGTGGTGCCTTCGGCCACCGTCTATCCCGGCCAGATCGTAAGCGATACGGCATTGCTGGAGAAGCAGTTCTTCATCAATGCGCCGGCGGCGACCCAATATGTGCTGTCCCCGGATCAGGCGGCAGGCAAGGTGGCGCGCAAGACGCTGCTCCCCGGCAAGCCGATCCTCGTTTCCGCATTGGGGGAGCCGTCTCTGGTTACACGCGGTGTACCGGCGCCGCTGGTCTTTACCGCCGGTACGCTGACCATAACCGCCATGGGCACGCCGCTTGAATCCGGCGCGGTTGGCGACTTCATCAAGGTTCGTAACGTCGATAGCGGCATCATCGTGTCCGGCACGGTGCTGGCCAATGGGCGCATTCAGGTGGGGATGCAGTGAGAAAAACTTGCGCCGCCCAGATCGCCACTTTGTTCGCCGTCCTGGCGCTCGTTTTCCAGCCTGTTGCAGGATTTGCGGACGAGTCGTCGAAGAATGCGCGGGAATTCGGTTCCGCAGTGGATGCTGATGCCGATTGGCTTGGCTCGGGTGGCGATCCGTCGAAAATGGCCTATGCCGAACTTGGCCGGGGAAGCGCGGTTGCGCGCCTGAAGGATATCGCCACCATTCAGGGCGTGCGCGAAAACCAGCTTGTGGGCTATGGTCTTGTCATCGGCCTCAAGGGCACCGGTGACAGCCTGCGCAATTCGCCGTTCACCGAACAGTCCATGCGCGCCATGCTGGACAATCTCGGCATCAGCGCGCCGCGCAACTCCACCCGCTCTAAAAACACGGCTGCGGTCATCGTGACAGCGAACCTGCCCGCCTTTGCCGGTGCCGGTTCGCGCATCGATGTGACGGTATCGTCACTCGGCGATGCGACGTCGCTGCAGGGCGGCACACTGGTCATGACCCAGCTCATGGGTGCCGACAATCAGATTTATGCCGTTGCGCAGGGCAACATGATCGTGTCCGGCTTTGCGGCGGAAGGTGAAGCCGCAAGCGTGACGCAGGGTGTGCCGACTTCCGGTCGCATCCCCAATGGCGCGCTGGTCGAACGCGAAGTGGCGGGTAATTTCGGCAAGGAAACCGAAATGATCGTCGAGCTGCGCGATCCTGATTTCACCACTGCCGTGCGCGCTGCCGACACGATCAATGTCTTCGCCAAGCGCCGTTATGGTCGCGGTGTCGCTATTGCGCGCGACGCCAAGACGATCCGCCTGTCGCGTCCGAAGAACGTGCCTGCCGCACGTTTCCTCGCAGAGCTTGAAGGCCTGCCGATCACGACTGACGAAGTGGCGCGTGTGGTGGTTGACGAACGGACAGGAACTGTCGTCATCGGCGAGAAGGTGCGTATCTCCAAAGTGGCGATCAGCCATGGCAGCTTGACGGTTCGTGTAACAGAAACCCCGATGGTCGTTCAGCCAGAGCCGTTCAGCGATGGTGTAACGGCTGTCGAACCGAACACCGATATCGCCGTCAACCAGCAGAACGCCAAGATTGGCATTCTGACCGGCGCAAATCTTGAAAATCTGGTGAAGGGCCTGAACCAGATCGGCGTGAAGCCGACCGGCATCATCGCAATATTGCAAGCTATCAAGACATCCGGCGCGCTTCATGCGGAACTGGTGGTGCAATGACCATGGCTCATAAAATGATCCGGTATGGTTCGGCAGTAGCGCTGCTTCTGGCTGCCTCCGCTCCGGCATTGGCGCAGCAGGCGGTGACGCCAGCTCAAGCACCAGTAGAGGCATCGGCGGCACAGCAGCTTGCTTCTTCGCCGCCGCTTGGCAACCTCGATGAAATCCGCAAGTTCTGCGGCAATATCGACGATCAGGCGGCGGACGCCCGCTACGCGCTGCAGGCCAAGCAATTGACCGAGCTGAAGGCCGATGTCGAGGAACGGATGCGTGCGCTTGAGGAAAAGCGCCGGGAATATGAAATGTGGCTGAAGCGCCGCGACGAGTTTGTCAGCAAGGCGCAGGATTCGCTGGTCGACATCATCTCGAAAATGAAGCCCGATGCAGCGGCGGCGCAGATGGCGCTGATTGGCGACGAAGCGGCGGCAGCCCTGATCCTCAAGCTCAACCCGCGCGTATCCAGCATCATCCTCAATGAAATGCCGCCGGAAAAGGCCGCCAAGCTGGCACGCGTCATCGTCGGTTCGCAGCGCACGACGACTGCACCGCAGGCTGTGAAGGATCAGTCGGGCAGGGATCAGCGCGCCGCGGCGCAGTCCGGGAATACGGTTCAATGAAAAACAGCATGAACAAAGCAACCCTTACAGCAGCAGTACTGGTTCTTCTGGCCGGTTGTGCCACCAAGCCGGAGGAAATCGGTCGGGCACCCGATCTGTCCCCGGTTGCGGCCCATCTTGGTATGCAGAACAATCCGCAGTCCAACGGCTATCCGGCGCGTCCGAGCAAGGCGACCTATTCGCTCTGGGACCAGCGTTCGACCAATTTCTTCAAGGATCCGCGTGCGGCGACGCCGGGTGATGTCCTGACCGTCATCATTTCAATCAACGACCGCGCCAATCTCGATAACAAGACGGATCGCGAGCGTGTGTCGAAGGGCATTTACGGTGCCGGTGGTTCGTTTGCCACGAGCAGCAGCACGGGTGCCGGTGCCGGCGGCGACATGGATGCTTCGCTCAACACCCATTCCGACAGCAAGTCGAAGGGTAAGGGCACCATCGAGCGCAGTGAAGATATCCGCCTGCAGGTTGCTGCCATCGTCACCGATACGCTGCCCAATGGAAACATGATCATCCGCGGGTCTCAGGAAGTGCGCGTCAACAATGAGCTGCGCGTGCTGAATGTCGCCGGTGTCGTGCGTCCGCGCGATATTTCCGGCAATAACACGATTTCCTACGACAAGATTGCCGAGGCCCGCATTTCCTATGGTGGCCGCGGACGTCTGAGCGAGATTCAGCAGCCGCCTTACGGCCAGCAGATTCTCGATCAGGTTTCTCCGTTCTAGGGCGCTGAGCATGAGTGATACGACGGTAACGGAAAAAGACGGTAAGGCGAAAGGCTCCCTGACGGGGCTGCTGGCGGCTGTCGCGGTTCTGACCGTCATCGCGGGCGGTGGCGGCTGGTATCTGGGCGGCATGATTTCCGCCGATCAGCTGGCATCGGCCAAACCTTCCGGCAAGGAAGACAAGCCGAAGCAGGGCGACTTCGAATCGCGTTCCATCGGCACCGTCGTGCCCCTGCAGCCGATCATCACCAATCTCGGCATTCCGCAGAACACCTGGGTGCGTCTCGAAGCCTCGCTGGTGGCAAAGCCGGGCCATGAAATTCCGGCGGCGGTGGCGGCAAGCGTCGGCGATGATTTCCTGAGCTTCCTGCGCAGTGTCAACCTCATGCAATTGCAGGGCGCGGCCGGGCTTGCCTATTTGCGCTCCGATTTGGAAGAACGTGCGCGCCTGCGTTCGGAAGGCGCTGTCGAACGCGTTTTCATTTCGGCATTGGTCGTAGAATGAAAAAACTTCTTGGTCTTGGCGTTCTCCTGACGCTCGCTCTCACCGTTTCCGCACAGGCGCAGCAGCCGCTGACGCTCGACAATCTGCTGCCTGCAGGCAGTGGTGCTGCGAGCGGTCAGATCGTGCAGTTGTTCGGACTTCTGACGGTGCTTTCCATTGCGCCGGGCCTGCTCATCATGGTGACGAGCTTCACGCGTTTTGCCATCGCCTTTTCGCTTTTGCGTTCGGGGCTTGGCCTCCAGACCGCGCCTGCCAGCATGGTGATGATCTCGCTTGCCCTGTTCATGACCTTCTATGTCATGGCGCCCGCCTTCGACCGGGCCTGGAACAATGGCGTGCAGCCCCTGATGCGCAATGAAATCACGCAGGAAGCTGCTTTCGGTGAAATATCGCAGCCTTTCCGTGAATTCATGATGGGGCAGGTGCGTGACAAGGACCTGCGGCTCTTTGAAGATCTCGCTGATCCATCGTTCCGCACCGGCGATGACGGTATCGTCGATTTCCGCGTGCTGGTTCCAGCCTTCATGATCTCGGAACTGCGGCGTGGTTTTGAAATCGGCTTCCTGATCGTGCTGCCATTTCTGGTGATCGACCTCGTCGTGGCGACGCTCACCATGTCGATGGGTATGATGATGCTGCCGCCGACGGTGATCTCGCTGCCGTTCAAGATTCTGTTCTTCGTGCTGATCGACGGCTGGAATATTCTGGTCGGAAGCCTCATACGATCCTTTTCGTAGAGACTGGAACGAGCTGACACACCGCAGCTCGTTCCGAAAGTTCAGTTGTTGATGCGGACTGTCAGCTTATAGTCGCAGGTGTCATGATTGACCTCTTCGGCCACAAGAGTACAGGTGGGGCTGCTGCCGGTACCGTCGGACTTGATGAAATGCCGACTATAGCCCGACGCCTTGCATCCAGGTGCAGGATTGGTGAAGCTTGGCCCTTCAGCATAAACCGTCAACTGACACGACTTATAAACGGTGTTATCGGAATAGCGGTACCTCGCAATCATCGAACGTAGATAAGTATCATCTTCTGCCTTGTGTGTGAGGACGCCGGTTGCACCATTCGCAATTGTCGATGGTCGTGTACACTTTCCGTCGGGATTACAGGCGCCTTGTGTATAATTGATGGACTTGCCCGCATTGTTGATCCAGTTCACTGTGATCTGATTGTCGGCCAATGCAGCTGAAGCGGCGACGAGCGAAACAGCCAGAATTGAAAAACGAAGCATGATCTTCCTTCCATTAGTTAACACTTGTGGAACATAAGGCGAACATATGGAGTGGGGATAAGTTTGGACCGGTGGGTCGCGTCGATCTGTCAGGAACCCACTTGATGAAAAAGAAAACCTCAATTAGAATTTGAGCGGATTATTTAGTAATCTCTTAATATTTCGAGCTTACGACGATCCTCATGGTGGGTTTCCGCGCGTTACGCGGCAACAGGCATGATGCCGCTCCACCATGCCGGTAATATAAAAATCCGGCCTGTCCCTCAGATTGTTTTTCCCAAGGGGCAAAAAACTATGGCTAGCATTCTTACAAATTCGTCGGCTCTGACCGCTCTCCAGACGCTTTCTTCGACCAACAAGGCACTGGAATCAACCCAGAACCGTATCTCGACCGGTCTCAAGGTTGCCGGTGCATCCGACAACGCTGCTTACTGGTCCATCGCAACGACCATGCGTTCGGACAACAAAGCCAACTCGGTTGTGCAGGATTCGCTCGGCCTCGGTGCTGGCAAGGTTGACACAGCTTATACGGCCATGAACAAGGCCATCGAAGTTGTTGACCAGATCAAGCAGAAGGTTCTTCTTGCGAAGACTTCTGGTGCGGAAGATCGCGCCAAGATTCAGAGCGAAATCGCAACCTATGTTGCTCAGCTCAAGGACAATGTTTCCGGCGCCAACTATGCCGGCTCCAACCTGCTGACCTCGGATTCGTCGAAGGACACCGCTGATCCTACTGCCACCCCGGCAGTAGCTGAAAGCAATTCGCTCAACGTCATCACCTCTTACAACCGTGATGCTTCGGGCAAGGTAACGACCGGCACGATTTCCGTGAATTACTCCACGACGCGCCTTATCGATTCCGGCACCGGCACGGCTGCCGGCGTTCTCGACAAGAACGGCGGTGCATCTGCCAAGTCGATCCTCGACATCAATGTCGCTGATCTGACCGGCGTTACGGATTATGACGCTACGGACGTGGCTGGGACCGAAGGCGCGGCATTCGACAACCTCCTGACCGACATTGAAGCCGCTCTCGGCTCGATGGCAACTTCTGCTGCTGAATTGGGTGCCGCAAAGGCACGCATCGACATGCAGAAGGATTTCGTTTCGAGCCTTTCGGACTCGATCGAAAAGGGCGTTGGCCAGCTCGTTGACGCTGACATGAACAAGGAATCGGCACGTCTGTCGGCTCTTCAGGTTCAGCAGCAGCTCGGCGTTCAGGCTCTGTCGATTGCCAACTCGTCGAACCAGAACATCCTGTCGCTGTTCCGCGGCTAATCTGAGTAGACAGCAAGGGCGCCGGGTTGCCGGCGCTCGCGAGTTCTCAGGTAAATCAGGGGTTCGCATCCGAACCGACCTGATCGGATCGGATGGCTTTGGGCGGAAAACGGGGCGCGGGATTTATTCCGCGCCCCAATTCTTTGCGCTCAATACCAGTTTCCGGAAGCACTTGCTTCATCAGCCGCCACTTTCGCGCAAGCTTCGCGGGCTAGTTTGCATGCATCATTATGGCGGTGGTGTGGATGCAGCAGAATTTCCAGCAATTGATCGAACAGCTCAAGGGTACGCTCGGCAAGCTCGGCGCGCGAAAACTCATCGCGCTCGGACTGGTGGGCGCGGCACTCATGGGCGCGATCCTCTATACGAGCATCTATCTGAGCCGCCCATCCTACGAGACGCTCTATGTCGGCCTTTCGCGTGACGACGTGAACCGCATGGGCCTTGCGCTCGGTGAAGCAGGCATTCCTTTCGACGTGAAGGCTGACGGCTCGTCCATCCTCGTGCCCATCGGCAAGGCTGAAAATGCCCGCATGTATCTGGCTGAAAAGGGCCTGCCGACCTCGAACAATGCCGGTTACGAGCTGTTCGACAATATGGGTTCGCTCGGCCTCACATCGTTCATGCAGGAAATCACCCGCGTTCGTGCGCTTGAAGGCGAAATCGCCCGCACCATCCAGGCCATTCGTGGTGTGAAAGCCGCGCGCGTTCACATAGTCATGGCAGAAAAAGGCTCGTTCCGTCGTGGCGACCAGAAGCCGTCCGCCTCGGTCGTCATCCGCGCCGAAGGCGGCTTTGCTGCCGAATCTGCACAGTCCATCCGCCAGCTGGTCGCTGCCGCCGTTCCATCGCTCGATGCTTCCGCCGTCACTGTTCTTGACACCAACGGTCGTCTGCTGGCATCGGCTGGCGAAGCTGCCAATGGCGCAGCCCTCATGACCGCCTCGCTGGAACAGCAGGTTGCAGGCAATGTAGACGACAGCATCCGCAAGGCGCTTGCGCCCTATCTCGGCATTGGCCATTTCCAGACGAGCGTTCAAGCCGTGCTCGATACGGACCGCCGCCAGATCAACGAGACGACCTACGATCCTGAATCCCGCGTCGAGCGTTCCGTACGTGTTGTCCGTGAAAGCGGCGATTCCCGCAACAATCGTAACGACAATGCAACCGGTGTGGAACAGAACATTCCGCAGGAAGAAATCCAGAACCGCAACGGCGAAAGCTCGACGGAAAAGACCGACCGCCGCGAGGAACTGACCAATTACGAAATGAACAGCAAGACTGTCTCCACCGTCAGCGATGGTTATACCGTCAAGCGGCTGTCCATTGCCGTGGTCATCGATCAGGCGCGCCTTCTGGAAACTGCGGGTACCACACCGCCGCCTGCCAATTTCGTCGATCAGCAGATCACCAAGATCCGCGACCTCGTTGCAACGGCTGCCGGTCTCAATGCGGATCGCGGTGACGTCATTAATGTGACGGCGGTGAACTTCCTCGACCCTGCCGGTGCCGATATGGAGCCGGTCTCCACGCCGTGGACCGATACTGTGCTTCGCCAGAGCGGCTCTTATGTCAATGCGCTTGCAATCCTTGCCGCCGTTGGTCTCCTGATCTGGTTCGGTCTGCGTCCGCTGCTGCGTGACCAGAATGCCAAGCCAACCGGCACGGAAGTGGCCGTCCGCGAGACGAGTGAAGTGGCAATGCCGAATTTCGTCGGCGGTCAGGCGGCTGGTGAAGGCGTGCAGGCTGTCATCGGTGGGCCGGAGGCCTATGCCGATCAGATGAAGACCAGCCTCAGCGATCTTCGCCAGCGCATGCGCATGCCTGCCAAGCTACGTCTGGAGCAGATGATCGACATGGATGAGGAGCGCGTCGCCTCCATTCTCAAGCAGTGGATTCACGAAACCGCCGCGAGCCGCGAAGCCCAACCATTGAGGGAATCGGCCGTAAAGGCTTCGGCCATGCCGGAGCTTGAGGCGGCCTGACGATGAGCGCGCTTTCCCTCAGCCGTTATCTTCCCGATTTTTCGACCCATCATATTGAGGATGAGGCGATCGAGATCATTGCTGCGCCTGCGCCGCAGATGCCGCTGAAAGACACACCCCCGCCACAGGCAGGCGGCGATGGAGCGAAGCGCCCCGTCTCGGCTGAGAAAGCCGCCGCTGCCGAGCAGGCCGAAGTCGCCGCTATCATCGCCATCGAGGAAGAAAAGCGCCTGGCATTCGAAGCAGGGCGCGAGGACGGCCACCGGGAAGCCCAGGCGCTTTACGACGCTGAAAAGACGCGGCTTTTGCGCGAGCATGAGGCCGAGATCGAGACATTGCGCGCTGCATTTTCGCGTGAGCAGGCCTTGCTCTTGGCGGGTAGTCTGACCGAAGCGCTGACCGCGCTTGAACGAAACTTTTCCGGTCAGATCGCCGAAATCCTGATGCCTTTGCTGGCGGAAAAGATGGAGCGTGAGGCGGTCGCGGAATTTGCGCGGCGCATTGCGGCGCTGGCGCTCGATGGCGAAGCACCGGAAATCTCCGGTCCGGCGCGACTGATTGTGCCGCTTCGCGATCATGCGGCTCTGCTGCCGTCAGGTTGCCGGTTTTCAGAAACCGGGGCGGAAGAACTTTCCTTTTCCTTTGGCGACCGGAAGCTTGAAACGCGCATCGCGCCGCTTCTTGAAGAATTGAAGGCTGCGGTTCAATGAGCATCGATCCCGAAACCAAACGTGAGATCATCATTGTTCGCCGGGGCGGGCACGACGATCATGACAGCCATCATGGTGGCGTGTGGAAGATTGCCTATGCCGACTTCATGACTGCAATGATGGCCTTCTTCCTCGTCATGTGGCTCATCAATGCCGCCAATGAGGAAACCAAGGCAGCGGTTGCCAGCTATTTCAACCCCGTCAAGCTGATGGACCGGCATTCAAGCTCCAAAGGCGTGCAGGACGTCGAGGAAAAAGACGGCAAGGTTCGCTATGAGAGCGACCAGAAGATCGAAAACAGCACGAAGGTCATCAACGATACGACGGTTGCGCCGCCAAGCGACCAGGAAGAGCGCCAGCTTTTCCGCGAACCCTATGCAGTCCTCTCGGAACTGGCTCATGAAACCGGTGTTCTGCAGAACCAGTCGGCCAAGGGCGATGGCGGCACCTCGCAATCCGGTCCGGCAACGGGTGCCGAAGGCGGTGAAGCCTATCGCGATCCGTTCAGCCCGGATTACTGGTCGAGCAAGGCTGTCGATGACCTGACCCCGCCTGATGCTGCGCCTGCCGCACCACCTAAGCCGGAAACAGCACAGCCGAAGCCGGAGGAGACTGCAAAGCCTGCAGAAACGCAGGAGCAGCTTATTGCCGACCTGAAGAAGGCAGCTGAGGGCGAAGCCGCGAAAGAAGGCGCTGAGGCGAAGAAAGCCGAGCCGATGCCGGATGTGACGGTCGTTCCGGTCGATGGCGGTGTGATGATCCAGCTCACCGACAAGATCGATTATGGCATGTTCACCATCGGCTCGGCCAAGCCGGATGCCCGCGTGGTGCAGATGCTGGAGCGTATAGCGCAGGTGATTTCCCGCCAGCCGGGTGAAGTCATCATCAGCGGGCATACGGATGCGCGCCCATTCAAGAGCGCGACCTATGATAACTGGCGTCTGTCTTCGGCGCGGGCGCAGATGGCTTATTACATGCTGGTTCGCGGCGGGCTCGATGAAAAGCGTGTGCTGCGCGTTGAAGGCTATGCTGACCGCCAGCCCAAGAACGCCAGCGATCCGAATGCGGCTGAAAACCGCCGCATTGATATCTTTCTCAAGTCTGCCCCATGATGCGGCTCGCCAAGCGCTCCTTGCTGGCATGTGTTGCAGGCTTGTCCCTGATGGGAGCGGCGTACCCGGCTTTTTCGCAAATGCAAACACTGGCTGAGACCCGCGCGCTGCCGGTGCTGGAGCCTTACAAGCTCGTGCGTTCGCTGCGCATGTTGCAGGATCAGGTCGTCGCCGGAAAACCGGAAGCAGTGGTGATGCTGAACAAGCTTCTGGGCTTTGTCAGCGCGGATATGGGCCGAGCGTCGAATGACGTCTGGAGCAATCCGGAAAATGTCTATGCGGCGATCATCTATCTCTTCAACGGCGGCAATCCGGAAGCGGTGCGCAAGGTTCTTGCCGACCTCAAGACCGATGCGGTGCCGCCGGAGCTGGTCAAGGGCGCATTGGCCTATGCTTCCGGCCAGACGATTGAGGTGGTGAAACTTTTCTCGGTCCCGCTTTCGCCTGATGTTCCGGCGGAACTGAAGGCATCCATCGTGCTTGTCACCGCTAGCCAGATGACCGCCTTCGACCCAGCGACGGCCTTGATGCGGCTTGATCAGGTGCGACTCGATGCGCCGGGCACCTTGTTTGAGGAAGCGGCAATCCGCCGTTCGATGCCGATTGCGGCCAAGCTCGGCGATGCCGACAAGATCAGGCTCCTGTCGCGCAACTATCTCCAGCGCTTTCCGCGTTCGCCCTATATGCGTGATTTCATGGCGCAGTTTGTCGATGCTGCGGTGAAACTCAACGACCGTATCGGCAATGCGGAGCTGGCAAAACTGATCGGCTCTGCCGATCCGGTGATGCAATATTCGCTTTATCTACAAATCGCGCGCGGTGCGCTTGTAGATGGCCAGACGGAGCGGGCGCGTTTCATGTCGGCAGAGGCGAAGAAACTTGCTGACAGGCTGAAGGCCGACCCTACCCGCGCCAATCTTTATGCTGCTGCAAGCGATGTGGCTTCGGATTCGGCGGGCAGCGCGCTGCGTGAACTGTCGCAGATTTCACCCGACAAATTGCAGGAGCGTGACCGGAA
This sequence comes from Brucella anthropi ATCC 49188, assembly GCF_000017405.1. NCBI lineage: Bacteria > Pseudomonadati > Pseudomonadota > Alphaproteobacteria > Hyphomicrobiales > Brucellaceae > Brucella > Brucella anthropi. The sequence continues at coordinate 1,626,144 of NC_009668.1, read as the reverse complement.
ATTGTTGAAGGCCGCTGAAGCGGTCGGCACGGTGGTTACACGCACTCCAGATGCTTTGCCGCCTGCAAAACCTGCCCTCACCGAACGGGATGTGCCGCCAATGGCAGTGGCGGATTCGCAGGAGCATGAGGCCGTAAAACCTGAGCCGACCCCGGCGGGGGTTAGCATGAAGCCGGTCAAGAACCAGCCGGAAGACGACTTGCAGAAAACGATGGAAGATGCGCGGCGCAAGCTCGCAGAGATCGATGCCTTGCTAGGAAAGACCGTTCAATGAGCATTGATATTTTGCTGAATTCCACCAGCCGACTTGCTTCGCTCGCCCGAAATTCAGGTCCTTCCCAGGCAAAAGCCGAGGGTGAGGCGCAGGATAATGCTGACCCGGCAAAATTGTTCAGTTCGCTTCTCGAAAAGCCTCAGGGCAAGGTCGAAAAGAAGAGCGACAGCGAAGCCAATGCGGGTTCGGATGAGACAGATACGAAGGATGAGGAAGGTTCAAAGCCGGTCGCTCTGTTTGCCCTGCCACAAAATCTCCTTTCTTTGGACGCTTCTTCGCCTGAATTGAAAGGGGCAAATCACAGTTTTTCCACGCCGAATACTGCGAAAAACGACACAAATGCCCCCGATCCGCTTTCTGCCTTAATTAAAGACATCGATCCGAAGCAGGTCGAGGGGCAGGGGGGCGAGCTGCAGGCCGATCTGAAGAAGCGCACGCCTGAAACAGTGCCTTCGAAGGCTGCAGCAATCTTGACGGCCAGCACCAAACCGGATCAGGCAATCAATCAGGACGCACCGAAGGCTACCGGCGACAATCAGGCCGAAAACGCTTCGGACGATCTCGCCAGCCTTCTGAAAACTGATAAGGGGTCGGCACAGCAGCAGTCGGGTCAAATGCCTGACAGAACTGATATCCAGCAGCAGCCACCCGCAAAGGGTAACGCGCCTGCAGACATCAAGGCAGCCACCACGCCATCGCAGGCAGCAGCCCGGATAGCCGACATTCAGGTGGTTTCCGAGCGCAGCTTCGGAACGGTCAAGACCTTGCAGATCAAGCTCGATCCGGTTGAGCTTGGAGCGGTGACGGCGCGTATCCGTGTGGCGTCGGAAGGTATCGAGGTGCATCTCGTCGCTGAAAAGACCCATGCGGCGGAAGCGCTCGCCGCTGACCGCTCGATGATTGAGAAAGCACTGAAAGCGGCGGGCATTGCAGACGATGCGAAAATTTCAGTGACTGTCGCCGACCGCAACGCGGCGGGTGCCGTGCAGCAGGCACAGGCATCGCAGAATGCGGGCCAGCAACAGGCCAGTGGCCAGCAACCGGGTCAGCAGCAAGCTTTCAACATGCAGCAGGGCTTCGACGGGCGAAACGGCGCTGAGGCACAGGCGGGTTTTATGGGCGGTGAGGGCAGGCAGAATGGCGAATCCGGTCAGGCAGGACGCGAGCGTTCAGACATGCAAACCGCTCATGACAACGGGAACGGTATTTCTCGCAATGATGGCCGCGGCCGCGGTCTGGTTGTCTGATAGCAGCCCGGCCCGCGCCGAAAATATCTGCGAGCGTGAAATGCACCGGGCATCCGCCCGCTACGATGTGCCGCTTGGCATACTCTACGCGGTCGGCCTCACGGAAACCGGTCGCAAGAACTCGCTGCAACCTTATGCGATGAATATTGAAGGCCGTGCCGAATTTATGCCATCGCAAATGGCGGCGGTGAGACGCTTCGAGGAAGTGCGGGCCGAAGGTGCGAAGCTGGTCGACCTCGGTTGCATGCAGATCAACTATTATTATCACGGCAAGGAATTTCCGTCGGTCGCCGCGATGCTGATGCCGAGCCTCAATGTTGATTATGCGGCGCGTTTTCTGCGGCAGCTTCGACAGCGCGAAGGCAACTGGACGATGGCGGTTGCGCGCTATCACGCAGGCCCGAACAACGACCCCGCCCAGAAGCGTTATGTCTGTCGCGTGATGACGAATATGGTCGCCACCGGCTTCGGAAACTGGACGCCACAGGCGCGAAGCTTCTGCTTTGGCTGAACACGGATCCCTTGGAATTTTACAGGTTGTAACAGAACGTCAGATACACTCGGTTTGTCTATGTTCAACCTGTGATTGTCGGGTCCGGTGGAAGCTAAATTAGCACGCGGATTTTTAAGCCCTTGTAAAGAATCGTAAAAGTTCGTGAGCCGTTAACATCTGGTTAAGGTTCTTACGGCTAAAGAGGTAGGCGCATTGCAATCAGTGCGATTCCCATTAAATTAGAATGTACTAAATTGCCTCCCAATATATTGCGGGCAACTAATTGCCATTGTTGCTGATTCCTCCTGCCAGTTATTCCTATCGTGCTTGGGCTAACATATTGATTCGGAAGGCGGGCCGATGATTGTTGTCGTAGACGACAGGGACATAGTGACTGAAGGATACTCTTCCTGGTTCGGTCGCGAAGGCATCACGACAACAGGTTTTACCCCTACCGATTTCGACGAATGGGTCGAGAGCGTTCCACAACAGGATATTATGGCTGTCGAAGCTTTTCTGATCGGCGAATGTGCAGATCAGCATCGCCTTCCAGCCCGGATTCGTGAACGCTGCAAGGCGCCCGTCATCGCCGTCAACGATCGCCCCTCGCTTGAACATACACTTGAGCTGTTTCAATCCGGGGTTGACGATGTTGTTCGCAAACCGGTGCATGTGCGTGAAATCCTTGCGCGCATCAATGCGATCCGCCGCCGTGCAGGTGCATCAGCTGCTTCCAACGACAGCGGCACTGAGCTCGGCCCGATCCGTGTTTTCTCCGATGGTCGTGATCCGCAGATCAATGGCATCGATTTTCCACTGCCGCGTCGCGAGCGCCGCATCCTGGAATATTTGATCGCCAATCGCGGTCGTCGCCTCAACAAGGCGCAGATTTTCAGCGCGATCTACGGCATCTTCGACAGTGAAGTCGAAGAAAACGTCGTTGAAAGCCATATCAGCAAGTTGCGGAAGAAGCTGCGTGAGCAGATGGGTTTCGATCCGATCGATTCCAAGCGCTTCCTCGGCTACTGCATCAATATCGAGTGATATTGCTGCATCTCCATAATCCCCAGTATCGCGATTTCGAGCGCATTTGCGGATTTCTGAAATCGTGCCGGTCCCCTCAGTAAAAGCGTAGAAAATCCCGAGGCTACAGTTTCACGCAAGCGTGGTCCATTAGCTTTACCGCGGATGATTGGGTCGGTGTGCCGATTCAGTCGCTCGGTTTTACGAATTCCAGCCCGACGGTTTCGGACTTTGAGCTGGTTGCTACAACTAATCAGGAGCTGCCAATGAGCCTCTACGGTATGATGCGGACCGGTGTTTCGGGAATGAACGCGCAGGCGAACCGCCTGTCGGCGGTCGCTGACAACATCGCGAATGCGAGCACCGTCGGTTACAAGCGTGCGGAAACCCAGTTTTCGTCGCTCGTTCTGCCCAGCACTGGCGGACAGTATAATTCCGGCAGCGTTCTGACTGATGTTCGTTACGGCATTTCCGACCAGGGCGGCATCCGCTCCACATCGTCCACGACAGACCTTGCCATCGACGGCAACGGCTATTTTGTGGTGCAGGGGGCGGACGGCTCGACCTTCCTGACCCGTGCTGGCTCCTTCGTTCCCGACAAGAACGGTAATCTGGTCAACTCAGCCGGCTATTATCTGTTGGGCGCGGGCCCGAACGACCCGGCTGGCGCGCTGACAATGGCCGGTTTGAACATCATCAATGTCAACAGTGCAGCACTTCCGCCGGAGGCCAGCACGTCTGGCAATTTCACGGTCAATTTGCCGTCTACCGATCAGATCCCGGCGGCGGGTGAGTTCAATCACAAGACGTCGCTGATTTCCTATAATGACAAGGGCGAGAAGATCACGCTCGACGTTTATTTCACCAAGACCGGTGCGGATGAATGGAGCGTCACGGTCAAGAATGCTGCCGACGATGCAGTGGTCGGTGGTCCGACGACGCTGACATTCGATCCGACAACAGGCGACATGACGTCTGCCGGTGGTGTTGCGGTTGATCTTGGACCCTATGGCGGTCAGAATCTCAATCTCAATCTGGGTGCATCCACGCAGCGCGCAGGTGACTACACCATTTCGCAGGCGCAGATTAACGGTCAGGCACCATCTGCGGTCAAGGGCGTGGATGTGGCCAATGACGGTTCGGTCGTCGCCATCTACGAAAACGGCACACAGAAGGTTCTGGCGCGTATTCCGCTGGCCAATGTGGCAAGCCCTGATCGCATGACGGTTGTGAGCGGCAACGTGTTCCTGCCGAGCGCGGACTCGGGCGATGTCCGCCTCGGTTTCCCGCAGAGCGACGGCATGGGCAAGGTCATGTCGGGCACATTGGAGGAATCCAACGCCGATATTGCGCAGGAACTGACCGACATGATCGAGGCGCAGCGCAGTTATACGGCCAATTCGAAAGTATTCCAGACCGGTTCCGAACTGATGGACGTGCTGGTCAATCTGAAGAGATAAATCGAGACGATTCCGGGGATGGCGAAGAAGTCTTCCCCGGAATTGCAGCATTGAGAATACGGACCGTTCAGGCAACAGACACGGTCCGCACATGGGGCAGTTCCGATATCAGCGGAATTATCAGGGGCTTTCCAGGTGTTTGTTTTAGCCGCATTTCCGGACGCGAGACCGCTTCGCGCTTTTCGGGGATGCACTTGTAGGATGGGGTAAGATGTCGCTTAGTTCTGCTCTTCTGACGGCCAAAAGTTCGCTTGCGGCAACGTCCAAGCAGACCTCCGTTGTCTCTCGCAATATTGCGGGCGCCAACGATCCGGATTATTCCCGGCGCACGGCTTCTCTCGTATCGGGGCCCTACGGTTCTCTTTACGTGGGCATCAGCCGGTCGGCGGATGAAGCCTTGTTCAACAAGTTCATCCAGTCCAACAGTACGGCTTCTTCCTCTTCCATTCTGGCAGGCGGGCTTGACCGCCTTTCGTCGCTTTATTCGGCAGATAATTATTCCGGTTCGCCATCGGCACTGATCGGCGATTTGCGCGATGCACTCCAGACCTTTGCCGCTTCTCCGTCCAACAGCGCGCTTGGCGACAGTGTTGTCTCCACGGCGCAATCGCTTGCCAATGCGCTCAATGCCGGAACCAAGCAGGTTCAGTCGCTGCGCAATGATGCGGACCGTGAAATCGCGGATTCCGTCGCCAACATCAATGATCTTCTCGCCAAGTTCGAAAAGATCAATCAGGAGATCGTCGGCGGTACGCGCGCCAATCGCGATGTCTCCGACTATATGGATCAGCGCGACTCGATCCTGAAGCAGCTTTCCGGCGAGATCGGCATCACCACCATGATGCGCGGCGATAATGACATGGTCATTTTTGCCGAGAACGGCGTGACACTCTTTGAGACCACGGCGCGCAAGGTGAGCTTCGAGCAATCGACTGTGCTGGCGCCGGGTATTGCCGGCAAGGCGGTACTGGTGGATGGCGTTCCGCTCAACCACGAGACATTCGACCAGCCTTATGGAACGGGCCGCCTGAGCGGCTTGCTGCAGCTGCGTGACCAGATCGCCCCGCAATATCAGATGCAGCTTGATGAGATTGCGCGCAATCTGGTGACGATGTTCGCCGAAAGCGACCAGACCGGCGTTGGCGCGGACAAGACGGGCCTGTTCAGCTGGGCCGGTTCGCCGGATGTTCCCGGTGCGGGCGTCTCGGCAGGCATTGCAGGCACTATCAAGGTGTCGTCGGCCTTCGTTACGTCGGAAGGCGGCAGCTCACTTCTTCTGCGCGACGGTGGGGCCAACGGGGCTGACTACAAGTACAATAGCGAAGGTGGGGCAGGTTTCAGCGATCGCCTGCGTGCGCTCAACGAAGCATTCTCCGAGCCGATGACTTTCAATTCGGTGGCGGGTCTGGCGACAAACTCCAGCCTGACGGACTACAGCTCATCATCGATCAGCTGGCTTGAAGGCAAGCGCCAGAAGGCCAACAGCGAATTCTCCTATAATGCGACGATTGCCAGCCAGGCAGACGCAGCCCTTTCCAACGCCAATGGTGTCGATATGGATACCGAAATGGCGCTGCTTCTCGATCTTGAACATTCCTATCAGGCATCGAGCCGGGTGCTGACCACGATCAGCGCAATGCTCGACGATCTTCTCAACGCGGTGTGAGGCCAATGAAAGCGCAATCGATTTCCACCTATGGCGCAACGTCAGCCCTGCGAGCCCTTGTGGCGAAGAACAAGGCCGAAATGTTGAAGGCGCAGCAGGAAGCGACCACGGGAACCGTGTTCGATGTTGGTCTGTCGCTTGGCTCCAAGTCTGGCCAGACCGTATCGTTGCGCAAGGAATATGATCGCCTGAGCGTGCTTACAGACATGAACAAGCTGGTGCAGCAGCGCATGAATGCGACGCAGACCGCTGCCGGCACGATCATCGAGAACACGCAGAACTTTCTGGGCGACCTGACGGGCGCCAACAATACCGCCGAAAGTGCCTCCACGATTGCGAAGTCGGCAAAGTCTATTCTCAACTCCGTCACCGGTCTGCTCAACACCAGCTATAACGGCGAATATATCTTTGCCGGTGTAAACACTGATGTGAAGCCGGTTGCCGACTATACCGAAGGCAGCGCCGCGCAGACAGCGGTGCGCCAGGCGTTTCAGACGCATTTCGGTTTTGCCATCGACGATCCGCAGGTGGCGAACATCACCGGCGACGAAATGAAGGCCTTTCTGGAAGGTGATTTCGCTGACGAGTTCAACGATGCCAACTGGGCCGCAAACTGGTCGGATGCATCGGACACGGTGATCAAGAGCCGTATTTCGCCGACAGAAACGGCGGATACATCGATCTCGGCCAATGCTGACGGTTTCCGCAAGACCATCATGTCGGCGGTCATGGTGGCCGAATTCGCAACCATCGGCCTCAATAACTCGGCTTTTGAAGCCCTGACGCATCAGGCCATGCAGACGACGACGACGGCGATCACCGAAACCACCTCGGAACAGACGACGCTCGGTCTCGCCCAGTCGCGCACCGAAGCTGCAACCACGCGCATCGCGGCACAGCAAAAAATCCTGAACCAGTCTGTGCTCAATCTCGAAGAAGTCGATCCTTATGAAGCGGCGACACGCGTCAACGCTCTGAAGACACAGATTGAAACGTCCTATTCGCTGACGGTTCAGCTGCAGAATATGAGCCTGCTCAACTATCTCAGATAGTTGAGATGAAATGAGGACGGACGCAGCATGATGCGAGCCCGTCCGAACTGATAGACGGAGAAACCATGTATCAGATGCGCTACGAAGATGTCATGAATGACGATATGGCGAGCGCCAAGGAACGGGAACGGGCATTGTTCGACCGTTCCATCGCAATGCTCGAGGCAGCGAAGGCAAATGGCAGCGGCTCGCGTGAGGCGATTGACGCGGCCTATTTCACGACAAAGCTCTGGACCACGATCATCGATGATCTGGGGTCCGAGGAAAATGTGCTGCCGAAGGAACTGAAGGCCGCGATCATTTCCGTCGGTATTTTCGTGCTGAAGGAAATCGAGCGCATCCGTCAGGGCGAAAGCAATGATTACGCCACGCTGATCGAGATCACACAATCGATCCGGGATGGGCTTTGAGATGACCCCAAACGGAAAACCGGCCATTCGCCTTTCGCTGCGCGCGGGCGAACGAATCTTCATCAACGGTGCCGTACTGAGAGCCGACCGCAAGGTCTCGCTCGAACTCCTGAACGATGCGACCTTTCTTCTGGAAAACCATGTTCTCCAGCCGGAAGACACAACCACGCCGCTGCGCCAGCTCTATTTCGCCGCGCAGATGATGCTGATCGAACCGGCCATGCGCGAACAGGCCCACTCCACTTTCGCGCAGATGCTGAAAGGCATGTTCTCGACGTTCAAGGATGCGGAAATCCTGAATGCGCTGAAGCTGGTCGACGAGCTGGTGCATAACGGGCGCATTTTCGAGGCGCTCAAGACAATTCGCGCGCAATATCCACGCGAGGCCGAACTAATGGGCCTTGAGAGCCCTGTTTTGCCCGTGGCTGCGACCCGGAAATCTGCGGAGGCAAACCCATGACCACGACACCGCCGATTGGCACAAATACGACGAATAACAACACGACGAACAACAGCAATTCCGCGGCCAACAAGGCGAGCGTCGATTACAATTCATTCCTGAAACTTCTGGTGACCCAGATGCAAAATCAGGATCCGACGCAGCCCATGGACGCGACGCAATATGTTTCGCAGCTTGCGACCTTCTCCAATGTCGAGCAGGCCGTGCAGATGAACAGCAAGCTTGAAACGCTGATCGCCAATACGTCTCTGACACAGGCCGAAGGCTGGATCGGTCGCACGCTGACCAATGCCGATGGCAGCATATCGGGCGTCGTGAAATCCGTTACCATCCAGTCAAACGGCATGCTGGCCGAACTGGAAGACGGCAAGACGCTGATGATCGGTGCAGGCGTCAAGATCAGCTAGGACCGATGCGGTGAACGAAGCCGACGCGCTTGATATCGTCAATTCTGCAATCTGGACCGTGCTTATGGCAAGCGGTCCGGCGGTGCTTGCCGCCATGCTTGCAGGCATCGGCATCGCACTTTTCCAGGCGCTGACGCAGATTCAGGAAATGACGCTGACCTTCGTGCCGAAGATCATCGTCATTTTCGTCGTGCTGGCCCTGACCGCGCCATTCGTCGGTGCGCAGATCAACTCCTTCACGCTGCTGGCCTATTCTCGTATCGAGAAGGGGTTCTAGCACGTAGCCTTCGCGCAAGCTTCGCGAGCTAAGGTCCGTCCCGAAACAGGAGACGGATGTGCAGCAGGCAGCGGCTAAACCCTTGATGAAAAGCGGACTTCTGACCGGCAGCGATATGGGGCTGGCGGTTGGCATCATCATCATCCTGACCGTGCTTTTCCTGCCTGTTCCGGCTGTCGTGCTGGATATTGGTCTGGCGTTTTCGATCGCCTTCTCGGTCCTGATCCTGATGGTTGCGCTCTGGATTCAGCGCCCGCTAGACTTTTCCGCCTTTCCAACGGTGCTGCTGATCGCCACCATGATGCGATTGTCGCTGAATATCGCGACGACACGCGTGATTCTCACCCACGGCAATGAAGGCTATCTTGCCGCCGGTCATGTGATCCACGGCTTCTCGCAATTCGTGATGGGCGGCGACTTCGTCATCGGTCTGGTCGTTTTCTGCATTCTCATCATCGTCAACTTCCTCGTCATCACCAAGGGCGCGACGCGTATCGCGGAAGTGGGCGCGCGCTTCACCCTCGATGCCATTCCCGGCAAGCAGATGGCCATCGATGCCGACCTGTCGTCCGGCCTGATCGATGAAAAGGAAGCGCAGCGCCGCCGTCGCGAGCTGGAAGAGGAAAGCTCCTTCTTCGGCTCCATGGACGGTGCTTCGAAATTCGTGCGTGGCGATGCGATTGCCGGTCTCATCATCACCGCCGTCAATATTTTCGGCGGCATCATCATCGGCGCTACGCGCCACGATATGGATATTGCGCACGCAGCCGATGTCTTCACCAAGCTGTCGGTCGGCGATGGTCTGGTAACGCAGATTCCGGCCCTGATCGTCTCGCTTGCCGCCGGTCTTCTGGTGTCGAAGGGCGGCACACGCGGCTCCGCCGATCAGGCGATCTTCGGTCAGCTGGGTGCCTATCCGAAGGCGCTTCTGGTTGCGGCGATGCTGCTCTTCGTCCTCGGCATCATGCCGGGCCTGCCAGCCTTCCCATTCTTTATGCTCGGTGGCGCAATGGCTTTCATCGGTATTGCCGTACCCCGTCGACAAGCGCGCCAGCGCGAGGCGGAAGCCAACGAGGCCGGCAAGAAGCAGCGCGAAGCGGAAGAGCAGGAGCGCAATTCCGTCAAGGCGTCGCTCGAAACCAACCAGATCGAGCTTTGCCTCGGCAAGCAGCTTTCCGCCCGCCTGATCGCATCGCAGCAGGAGCTGGCGCATCGCGTCAACAAGATGCGCCGCAAGTTCGCGCAGGAATACGGTTTCGTCATCCCTGAAATCAAGGTCACGGACGATATCGCGCTTCCGCCGAAAAGCTATCGCATTAAGATTCACGGCACGGCAGTCGCCAGCCACGAGCTGCGCGTCGGTGAAACGCTTGTCGTGCTTGGCGACCGCCCGATCCCATCCATTCCGGGTGAGGAAGTGCGCGAACCGGCCTTCGGTATGCGCGCCTATTCCGTGCCGGAAACCTTTGCGTCCGATCTCCGCCGCGATGGCTATATGACCGTGGACAATCTCTCAGTCCTGCTGACACATTTGAGCGAAATCGTCCGCAACAATCTGGCCCAGCTTCTTTCCTACAAAGATATGCGCATTCTGCTGGACCGTCTCGGCTCTGAATATCGCAAGCTTCTGGAAGATATCTGCCCGACGCATATTTCCTATTCGGGCCTGCAGGCGGTGCTGAAGCTGCTGCTCGCCGAACGCATTTCCATCCGCAACCTGCATCTGATCCTTGAAGCCATTGCGGAAATCGCACCGCTCGTTCGCCGCCCGGAAATGATCGTGGAACATGTCCGTATGCGCATGGCGCAGCAGATTTGCGGCGATCTTTCCGACAATGGCGTGCTGAACGTTCTGCGTCTCGGCAATCGCTGGGATCTGGTCTTCCACCAGAGCCTCAAGCGTGATGCCAAAGGTGAAATCGTCGAATTCGACATCGATCCGCGCCTGCTGGAACAGTTCGGCACCGAGGCCTCCACCGTCATTCGCAAGCATTTCGACAATGGCGAACGTTTCGTGCTGGTTTCGTCACCGGAAGCGCGGCCATACATTCGCATGATTATCGAGCGCTTGTTCGCCACCCTGCCTGTCTTGTCCCATGTCGAAATCGCACGTGGCGTGGAGGTGAAGTCACTCGGCGCGATTTCGTAAGAGGACAGCGTTCGTCGATCCTCTGATCCTTCGAGACGGTTCCCTTCGCTTTGCTCAGGACACCTCCTCAGGATGAGGGGAGCGAGGGTTGGAGACGCCCTGCCCGCGCTCAGGGCACTTCCTCAGGATGAGGAAAGAGTTCTAGCGTCCACACCCCTCATCCTGAGGAGCCATGCCGAGCTTGTCGAGGCTTGGCGTCTCGAAGGGCGAGGGGAGTAGTTATTGCTTCATACGATGAAAGGGCCTTGAGTGCCTGTCGCGCAATTGCCGCTCAACGAAATCATCCTGGCCGCCGTTCTGGCGTTCTGCCGCATCGGCGCGTGCCTGATGCTGATGCCGGGGCTTTCGAGTGCGCGCATTCCGTTGCAGGTCAGACTCTACATTGCACTGGCCTGTTCATTCGCGGTCCTGCCGCTGGTGTTGCAGCGTATCGTTACCGTTGTCGATGCCGGGCAACCGTGGACCCTGTTCCGCCTGATGGCGAGCGAAATGTTTGTCGGCGCGGTGATCGGCATTCTGGCGCATATCTATTTCTGGGCGCTGCAATTCATGGCCAGCACGATGGCGGTTTCAGTCGGATATTCCGGCTCGCCTGCCGATGCCATCACCGAAAGCGAACCGCAGGCGACACTTGCCACCATCGTCACTTTCAGCGCTCTGTTCCTGTTCTTCATTACCGATATGCATCTGGAAATCTTCCGGGCGCTGCTCAATTCCTATGTGGCGATTCCGGTTGACGGGCAGTTTCGCCCCGATGCGGCAATGATCGACTTCACCGATGCGCTTTCGGCGGCTTTTCTGGCAACGCTGCGTATTGCAGCGCCGTTCATCGTTTTTGCGATTCTCGTCAATTTCGCCATCGGTCTGGTGAACAAGCTGACGCCGACCATACCGGTTTACTTCGTATCGATGCCATTCGTGCTGGGGGGAGGGCTGCTGGTGGTCTATTTCATCCTGCCGGAACTCCTGCGCTTCTTCACCAACGAAACTGCGACGCAGCTTCGCGAGCTGTTTTGAGGGCAGCTATGACGAATCCGCGCAATCTCAAGAAGCTCATTGAACTGCAAAAGCTCGGAAGCGCCCGGCTGGAACAGGCTCTTGCTGCAGCCAATGCGCGCAAGGGCGCGCTGGATGAAGAGCGAGAGGCGCTGATCGCCATGCAGGACCGCCGCTATGATGGCGATGCGCTCAATATCGATCCGTCGCTGCTCATCAAGCGCCTCGGCAATAACGCTGCCGAATCGCTGCAGCTTGAGCAGCGTCTCGAATCACAACGCAAAGCACTTCTGCAGGAACAAAGACGTGTCGAGTTGCTGGAAGAGCGGCTGACGGATGCTGAAAATGATCGCGAACGGCGCGAACTTTCCAGCCTAATCGAGGAATTTATTAGCCGGAAAACGACAAATAGGCCGCAAAACCCTGATTGAGCGCAAAATCGAGGCTGAACGCACGCACAAGTTTCAGTCAAGTTTGACCCATTATGGTGCAATCAACAGAAGAAGGAATGGCGCATGGCGATCAACCCGCCGTCAGATCTGGTGATGGACGTGGCGCGTGCCGCCGATCCGCAAGCCTATCGCATGGCGGCGGAACGGCTGAGAGCGCCGTCCGCATCGGGAACCATGGTGGCATCCACTGGGGCAGCTACAATGGCGGCACCCGCCGCCGGTGGTGGACTGACGCGGGATAATTTCGCCAGCTTTTCCGACAGCCTTGCGGCTGGGGTCAGCGTGCGACCGGATGCGCAGAATGCGGCCAGTCCGGCTTATCGCAAGTTCGAGGCCTTCATGCTGCAATCCTTCGTGCAGTCGATGTTCACCAGTGACACGACGGCGACCTTCGGGAAGGGGATTGCCGGTGAATACTGGAAGTCCATGATGGCGGAAGCCATGGCAAACAAGATGGCGGATGGCGGCGGTGTCGGCATTGCCAAGTTGCTTGAGGAACAGGCGGCGCGCAACGGGCGGGCAGACGCGCCGACGACGATAGCGTTAGGAGACGTGATCAATAATCTGGGAGAAAGTGTGGGCCAGAACGGCGTATCGAAGGACATTGTGCATGGCTTCGAACGCAAGCTCATTCAAAAGCAACTCGACAACAACAGCGATACGGACAGCGCGCGCGGCTGATTGGCCCGCAACCATAGCGTCCGCCATGCTTCATAATTGAGGACCCCTAAATGACCGAGACAAGCTCTGAAAACAGCCTGCCGCCAGAGGATTCGCAAATCGTCACTGTCACGAGCGAACCGGGTCAGGCGCTGGCAGAGGAACCGGCCGAGAACCCCACATTGAAGCCGGTCGTGCGGGCAATCCAACGTCTGGAAGATGTCATCGATACTGAAACGCGTCTTCTTCTGGAGGGCGGCAATCCGGATCTGGCGGAAATCAACTCCCGCAAGAGCCGTGGGCTTTATGATTTCAACAAGGCGATCAAGAAAGCGGCCAGTGCTGCCGAACCGGCGACGATGAAGCGGCTTCAGCCGCTGCTCGACAGCCTGAAGCAGAAGCTCGAGAGGAATTGCGAAGCGCTGCAGCTGCATCTGCGGGCCGTCGGTGAGTTGGCTGATCTCATTCGCGGTGCGCTGGAAACGCAGGAAGCGGACGGCACCTACAGCATGCAGAGTGTGAGGCTCGGTCACGCACGATGATCCGCATCATTGCCATCGGTCTGTGGATTTGTGCCGTCGCTTTCGGCTCGCTTTTCCTGGCGGTTCGCCAGAACGTCTCATCTTCGGGTGAGGCGCAGGCGGCGACCAGTGGATTTGGCGGCGTGGATTACGTCAAGACAGATGTGATGAGCGTGCCGATCATCTCGAATGGCGGCGTCGCCGGTTATGTGGTGACGCAGCTTGTCTATACGGTCGATTCGAACATTCGCAAGAAGCTGACCGTGCCGCTCGAATTCTTCATCAACGATGAGATATTCCGTAAATTCTATGGCAGCTATTCGGATACGAAAGAGGTCGAGAAGGTGAGTTTCGAGGACGTTCGTGCCTCGATCATCACCGATCTCAATGCGCGGTTCCCCGAGCCGGTCATCAAGGACCTTCTGGTCGAGCAGTTCAACTATATTTCAGCGGAAGAAATCCGTGCCATGAACATGCGCGGCACGCCGACACCGACGGCACCGGCCAAGCAGTCAGAGAAGCAGGCCAACGCAGAGCCTGTCAGTCACAGCGAATAGTATTTTCCTGCAAGCTGGGCGAGGCGCTCGTCATCGAGCGGTGCGACCGCCGGGTCGGATACAAGCTCCACACCCATTTCACGACCATCCCGCCAGGCCACGCGGGCCAGAAGCGCGCGTCCGTAATAATCGTCAAACAGCCAGAAGCGTTCGGGCAGGGTCGGGACTTCGACAGTTCTCAGCTTGGCGCCATGGGGCGCGATATCGCTGAACTGGCATTCGATGATGAAACGCCCATCGAGCCCCACGATCTTTCCGGAGCGCAGCCTTGTACGCTGTCTCTCTTCCCTACGACGTTCGTGGGATGGCTTAACCCGTGCCATATCAAAATCTTACCTGCTATTCCCCTGAGACTAATCTAGCAGGTTTCGATTGCCGATGCGTTACTTTTTAAACCGGGATTTTGCGGACATGGTTACCTTGAACAGGTTCCTGTTTGTCAGTGCTCGCCACAAGCTTCGCAGAGGCCGCGCAGCTCCAGTGTCGTCTTGCGCGACTTGAAACCGTTCTGAAGGCTCCAGGCGCTGACAAGGTTCTCGATCGCCGCGTCGGAGAATTCCGTCACCTGACCGCATTTCTCGCAAATCGCGAAAGCCACCAGACCCTGCTGATGGCATTGCGGATGCGCGCAGGCAACGAAGGCGTTGAGGCTTTCAAGGCGATGAATCATCCCGTAATCGAGCAGCTTTTCCAGTGCGCGATAGACCTGCAACGGCGCGCGGAAACCGTCGTCACGCAACTGGTCGAGGATCGTATAGGCGCTGAGTGGGCCTTCCGCTTTGGACAAAACGTCGAAAACCAGTGTCTGATTGCGGGTGAGGTCCTGCGGGGCGTGATGATGGTGATGCGTGCTCATTGTCCAGCGATCCGTTTCGGTGATGCCTGTTCCCTCTTATGTAGGGGTAGCAGGCTCAAAATGAAAATGGCAAGCGCCGCGACCACGATTGAAGGGCCGGATGGCGTGTCGAAATGAATGGAACCATAAAGTCCGCCGATAACCCCCGCAGCACCGATCAGTGAGGCCAGAATGGCCATCTGTTCGGGTGTGGAGGAAAAGCGGCGTGCCGTCGCTGCCGGAATGATCAGCAGCGAGGTGATCAATAGAATTCCGACGATCTTCATCGCAATGGCGATGACGATGGCCAGAAGCAGCATGAAAACAATGCGCGACAGGGCAGGGTTCATGCCTTCGGCGCGGGCAATATCCTCGCTGACGGTGGCAGCAAGGAAAGGACGCCACAACCAGGCCAGAACCGCCAGCACAAACACCCCGCCGCCATAGATGAAGGCGATATCCATTCGCGAGACAGCCAGAATATCGCCGAACAGGAACGACAGCAGGTCGACGCGCACCCATGTCATGAAGGCAACGAGGACGAGGCCAAGCGACAGCGTGGCATGGGACAGGATGCCGAGCAGCGAATCCGCCGACAATGTGTGTCGGCGCTGCAAGAGCAGCAGAATGGCTGAAATCGCCACGGCAACGGCGAACACGCCGATCATCATATTGATGTCGAAAATGAGCGCCAGCGCCACGCCGAGCAGGGCGGAATGCGCCATGGTATCGCCGAAATAGGCCATGCGCCGCCAGACGATGAAGCAGCCGAGCGGTCCGGTCGTGAGCGCAAGCCCGACACCGGCGATGATGGCGCGGGTGAAGAAATCGTCAAGCACGCGGCGCGCTCCCTTCGTGATGATGATGTTCATGATCATGCCCGTGTTCATGGTCATGATGATGGCCGTCATCGGCGTGGCAGTGATCCGTCACGGAACCGTCGGCATGAAGCACGCGCCCGTCCGGCAGATGCGTGTGATCGTGATGATGCTCATAAACGGCAAGCGGTCCGACGGCCCGGCTGCCAAACAGCCGCATATATTCAGGGCTCGCCGTCACATCGCGCGGCGTCCCGCTGCAGCATACATGCCCGTTGAGGCAGATGACGCGGTCGGTCGCCGCCATGACCAGATGCAGGTCGTGCGAAATCAGCAGCACGCCGCAGCCTGTGTCGTCGCGCAGTTTCGCAATCAGTTCGTACAATGCAGCTTCGCCGGAAAAGTCGACGCCCTGCACCGGTTCGTCCAGCACCATGAGGTCCGGTTTGCGCGCAAGTGCGCGCGCCATCAGCGCCCGCTGGAACTCGCCGCCTGACAGATTAGCGATTTCCGCCTTGGCCAGATGCGGAATGCCCACCACTTCCAAGGCCGTCTCGGTATCCTTGCGCGAGAGAGGCCCCGTCAGGGTCATCAGGCGCTCGACCGAAAGCGGCAACGTGCGGTCGATATTGATCTTTTGCGGCACATAGCCGATGCGCAGGCCCGGCGCGTGGATCACGCTGCCTTCGTCTGGTTTCAGGATGCGCAGCGCCATCTTGGCGGCGGTGCTCTTGCCCGCGCCATTCGGACCGATCAGGGTGACGATCTCCCCGCGCTCAACACTCAGGTCGACATTGCGCACGAGCCAGCGCCCGTCGCGATAGACGCCGGCATCCTTCAGTTCAATCAATGTTTCCCGCGCTTTTTCGGCGGGGAGGGCGGTCTTCCTGCTCATCTACTCTGGGCTTTCAATGCCTGTATGTTCGTGTCCCACGCACGGATCATCCGCCGATTCGAAATTTTTCCCAGCGTCTTTTTCCGTTGCCGCTCTATTGCGCAACCGCCGCTGTGATTTTTCCAAAATGGGGGTTGCCTCACCTTATGACAGACGTTATAGCATAACGCAACTGACGTAATAAAATAACATATCACAAGAATGTGGTGCCCCTCCCCAATCGTACAAGAGAGAGACTATGAAACATCTTCGCTCCCTCCTCCTAGCCTCGGCATTTCTGGCTGGTACGGCAAATGTCTCACTTGCCGCAGAACGCGACGGCGTCGTGGTCTCGATCAAACCGCTCCATTCCATTGTTTCCGCAGTCATGCAGGGGGTGGGCGAGCCGAAACTGATCGTTCAGGGTGCGGGTTCCGAGCATGTCTACAGCCTGAAACCCTCCGATGCCGAAGCAATCGAGCACGCCAAGGTGATTTTCTGGGCCGGGCCGTCGATGGAAACCTTCCTCGACAAGCCCATCGATACACTTGGCGATGGCGCAAAGGTTGTCGCTCTTGGTGAAGCGGAAGGACTGACCAAGCTGAAGTTCCGTGAAGGTGGTCCGTTCGAAGCGCATGACCATGGCCATGAAGGTCACAACCATGGTGCCGAAGGTCATGACCATGGTAACGATGACAAGAAGGATGCCGCCGATGCCGACAAGGGGCACAATCATGCCGCCGAAGCATCGGAAAGCGGGCATGACCATCACCATGGTCACGGTGAATATGATCTGCATTTCTGGCTCGACCCGCAAAACGGAAAGGTTCTGGCGGCGGATATCGCCAAGACGCTCGGCGAAAGCGACCCCGAACACGCTGCGCAATATGAAAAGAACGCCAAGGACTATGGCGAGAAGATTGACGCGCTGACCAAGGAAGTCGCCAGCGAACTGGAGCCGGTAAAGGACAAGCCGTTTATCGTCTTCCATGATGCATACCAGTATTTCGAAAATCGTTTCGGTGTGAAGGCGGCCGGATCAATCACGGTCAGCCCGGAAAAGGCGCCGGGTGCCGCGCGCATCAAGGAAATTCACGAGAAGATCAAATCGCTTGGCGCAACCTGCGTGTTCTCCGAACCGCAGTTCGAACCGAAGCTGGTGAATACAGTTATCGAAGGAACGGATGCCAGGACAGGCGTTCTCGATCCGCTGGGGGCAGAGCTGAAGGATGGTCCGGATCTCTATCCGCAGCTCATTCGCAATCTGGCGGATTCGTTGAAGGACTGTCTGTCGAAATAGGGCCAACAGCTGCGACCGCGCCCTCGCCAGGTGCACGCCCATAACTTGGTAGCGGTCGCAACGGTGCCGGGCTGGACCCTGCTTTAACTTACGGGCAGCCCGGCACTAGAGCATTTCCTGTTTTAATTGAATCATTGGAAATGCTCTATCTGTTTGTTTTTCAGCATGTCTTTATCCCGAAACCGGTTCCCACTTTCGGGAGACATGCTCTAATGAGTGCGCCTCGACCTGATTGAAGCGGATCGAAACTTGCATTTCGACACTCAAAGGCGGCTCAGGCCGCCTATTTTCACCACTAAATCTGTTATGATATAACATTAAGGAGAAGAGAATGCGTAGCTTTGTGAAGGCGCTTCAGGCTGGTGCTGTCTTGACTTTTCTTGCTCCCGCAATCGCGGGTGCTCATGGAATCTGGATTGCAGAACGTCACGGAACGCAGGCGGTTGTTTACGGTCACGGCGCAAGCGATGAGGCCTATGACCCGCAGAAGCTCAAGACGGTTACGGCCAAGAATGGAGAGGGCAAGGATGTCGCCGTCGAGATCAAACGACAGGAAGATCATGCCCTGCTGAGCGTGCCCAAGGATGCAGTCGTGGTCAGCGGCACATTCGACAATGGCTTCTGGGCCGAGGGTCCGGACGGCAAGTGGGTCAACAAGCCGAAATCGGAAGTGCCGGGCGCAAAACAGTCCAGCCAGAGTCAGAAATTTGCTGTCGCCATTCTGGATCATCTGCGCAAAAAGCCAGAAGCCCAAGGTTTGCCTTTCGAAATCGTTCCGTTGATGGACCCGACAATATTGGAGGCGGGCAACGAGCTTCCCGTGCAGGTTCTGTTTGACGGAAAGCCGGTGGAAGGCGTCGAGGTTACGGCGGATTATGTCAATGACAGTCGCGCAGCGCCGGTGAAAACCGACGCGGAAGGCATCGCCAGGATCAATATCCGCAACGCGGGTCTCAATGTCGTTGGGGCGGGCTATTCCAGGCCGCTGTCTGATTCAAAGGAAGCGGACAAGCTCAGCTATTTCACCACGCTGACCTTCAACCTCGATCACCACCATCACGATTGATTCTACCCAGTTTGATGAGGAACGGAGTCATGAGAAAGAGACTGCCCGTTACGGTCTTGTCCGGTTTTCTCGGGGCCGGAAAGACGACACTGCTCAATCACGTGCTCAATAATCGCGAGAACCGCCGCGTCGCGGTGATCGTCAATGATATGAGTGAAGTGAATATAGATGCCGCCCTCGTTCGTGAGGGCGGCGCCAATCTCTCCCGCACGGATGAACAGCTGGTCGAAATGACCAATGGCTGCATCTGCTGCACATTGCGCGATGATCTCCTGAAGGAGGTTTCACAACTGGCAGCTCAGGGACGCTTCGATTATCTGCTGATCGAATCGACCGGCATAGCCGAGCCACTGCCGGTTGCCGCCACGTTCGAGTTTCGCGACGAGAAGGGCAACAGTCTTTCGGACGTTGCCCGGCTCGATACGATGGTGACAGTTGTTGATGCCGCCAATCTGCTGAAGGATTATGCATCGAGCGATTTTCTGCGTGATCGCGGCGAATCCCTTGGCGAAGATGACGAGCGCACGCTTGTCGATCTTCTGGTTGAACAGATCGAGTTCGCCGATGTCGTCGTGCTGAACAAGATATCGACCGCTTCAAAAGAGGAGCGTGATCTGGCGCACAAAGTCATCCGCTCGCTCAATCCCGATGCCCGCATCGAGGAGGTCGATTTCGGAGAAGTGTCGCTCGACGCCATATTGGACACGAAGCTTTTCGACTTCAACAAGGCGCATGAGCATCCGCTCTGGTACAAGGAGTTGCATGGCTTTGCCTCGCATACGCCCGAGACCGAGGAATATGGCGTTCGCTCCTTTGTCTATCGTGCGCGACGTCCCTTCGATCCTGAACGGTTTCAATCGTTCATCGACAAGGGCTGGCCGGGTGTCGTGCGGGCGAAAGGCTTCTTCTGGCTTGCCACCCGTCCGGATTTTGTCGGTGAAATCAGTCAGGCGGGCGCGTTGGTCCGCACCGGAAAAAGAGGGCGCTGGTGGTCATCCGTGCCGAAGCAATACTGGCCGGCGGAACCCGAATGGCAGCGCGCCATGGAGCCATATTTCCATAAGGTGTGGGGTGATCGGCGTCAGGAGATTGTGTTCATCGGTGTCGATCCGATGCAGGAAGATGCGCTCATCGATGAGCTGGATCAATGTCTTCTTGAGGAAGAAGACTTCGTGCCAGAGCGCTGGTCGGGGCTGAACGATCCGTTCCCGAACTGGTCGGCCGCCGCGGCTTGAGGCCTATTCTGACAGTGAGGCTATATCCATGGCCTTGCTGTCGGCTAGCGTCCGATGATCCAGAACGCTGGCGATGGCTTCGCGCACATCGAGCATCATATGGCGCACCTCGCATTCGTCCTCATCGCAATCGTCACATGGGCGATAGTCTGTCTTGCTGGCGCAGGCGATGGGGGCAAGCGCGCCGTCGAGCGCGCGGATGATATTGCCGATGGCAATCTCGTGGGCCGGGCGGGCCAGACAGAAGCCACCGCCTTTGCCCTTGCGACTAAGAACGAAGCCGGCATTGCGAAGTTCGGTAAAAATATTGTCGAGAAACTTGCGCGGTATATGGTGCTTCTCGGCGATTTCGCTGGCCGAAACCAGCTGTCCATCTGTAACGCCCGCCAGATGCACCATGGCTTTCAGGCCATATTTGCCCTTTTTAGTCAGCATGCCACCCCTGTGGAGCATTTCCTCTGGGAACGGAAACCGGTTTCCGTCCGGAAATGCATGAAAAGAATACGCCACACACGCCGCCAGCGTGAGCTGGCACCGTTTCGCAAGATCAGGCCGAATATCTGTGAGTGCCTGTATATAAGAAGTTAGGGGGTAAACCCCGCCGCGACAAGTCTTTTTGCCGCTACAGCATCGGCCCGAAAATCGGAATCGATTTTGGAATGCACGATGCGTGACTTCTATAGTGTGGAACATCCGCGATGGCGCATGGCGTTCACGCGGCTAATCTCGTCCGTTGGCCAGCAAGGCGAGCGATAATGCTCCCTGCAACGCATCGCCAAGCGCGGGCCGAAAGCGTTCCCGATGCGGTAGAAATGGCAGGGCTGCATAGGATGAGGCGAGGCCTCCCGTCAGGCTGAACCGGCCAAGCGTTTCTATACCGAGCTGATCCAGACCGCGGGCAATATAAGAGCA